>DAIPJX010000183.1:0-5044 GCA_036770065.1 Planctomycetota bacterium | reverse complement strand
CAATAAAAAACAAACGGTATGGCTCGTTCATTATTCATTGTCGCTTTCATCTCCTCCTTCCAGCATTCGCGGTTTCGCTTCGATGCTTTCCGGTTCGGGGAACGCCTCCTGCTCCGTCAATTCGTTGAACCGGCGCAGGGCGGGAAACAGTTTGCGCTCCGCCGATCCGATGCACTTGTTGTAATTGTCCACCGCCCGGCCAAGCGCGACGCCGACGCCGGAAAGGTGCTTGTATTCGTTGTTGAAGCGTTCGTACAGTTCCCGGCCCATGGTGAAGATTTTCCGCGCGTTGTCGGCGGCGCGTTCCTGTTGCCAGCCGTAGGCCGCGGCCTTGAGAAGCGCTATCAATGTGGCGGGACTGGCGGGAATGACCTGATTCAAAACGCCGAATTCCATCAAGCCGGGATCGACCCGAATCGCTTCGGCGAACACCGCCTCGTTCGGGAAAAACATGACGACGAATTCCGGCGTGTTCTGGAACTGGTTCCAATACGCTTTCTCGCCCAGCGCATGCATATGCGCCTTGACCGCCCTGGCGTGGCGCAGGCGCAGTTCTTTTTCCTGCGTCTCCGACTCGGCTTCGTGCGCTTCGAGATAGCTTTCCATCGGCGCTTTGGCGTCGACGACGATGGTTCTTCCGCCGACGAGGTGAATGACCAGATCGGGCCGGAAACGACCGCCCTCCCCTCCCACCGTCACCTGCTCGTCAAAATCGCAATGCTCGAGCATGCCCGCCATCTCCACGACCCGCCTGAGCTGCAACTCGCCCCACTGGCCGCGCGCCGACGAATGGTGCAGCGCCCGGACCAATCGGCCCGTCGTTTCGTTCAGCACCTGGTGAACCGCCGCGAGGTTTGCATAATCTTCGCGTCGGGTTTTTTCCGTCGCTTCCAGAAGAGCGCCCATTTTGCCGAGCGTATCGCCAATCGGCTTGACCAGCGCGTCGACAGCCGTTCGTTTCGCCTCAAGCGATGCTTCCGCGCCGCGATTGAATTCGCCGAGTTGCGCTTTCGCGAGCGAGAGAAACATCTGGTTGTTTTTATTGAGCGCTTCGGAGGAGAGAGCGCCGAACGTTTCGCGCAGTCGCGCTTCGCTCTTTTCCATGAGAGCGGTCTGTTCCCGGCGGGCGCGTTCCGACGCGGACAGTTCGGCGGACAACGCGGCCCGGGCCGAGGAGACGTCCATGAGATTGCGTTCCAATGTCGCGGCGCGCGTTTCCATTTCGGCCAGGCGTTGTTCTCGCTCTTCAAGCCGGACCTGGAGCGAAGACAGTGCGATAGCCGCGCCGTTCGCATCCGCTTCGAGCGCCGCAATCCGTGAACGCGTCCGATGCCGAAAATACGCGATTCCGGCAAGGACAAGCAGAAAAAACAGGCCGCACGTTCCCGCCACCCATAAAGGGAAAGTCGAGAGCGACGCGGGCATAATGAACGAATATGCGTCCGCCAGCCAGTTCGTCACGTTACTGTCCGCCTCCCGGTTTGGTGCGTATGGAGAAGCGCCTGCTCGTGGACGTATCGGCCGGGTTGATCGTGTGACAGGATGCTTCGACAATATTGACGGCGCACGCGGCGGAACGGGACAGGCTGTTGACGACGTCAAGGAAAACCACGCTTGATTTGACGTTGTCTATATCGCCTACGCTTTCCGCATGGCGGCGTTCATAGTTTTTCCGCAATTCGGACGCTTTGAGCTTCGCCTGTTTATCCAGACGTTTGCCGTCGCCGAGCAATTTTTTCCGGAGAACCGCTCCGCCGCCGGACAATTCGATGCCGTCGGCGTTGATGTTGACGGTTTTTTCCGCGAGTTCCAGCATTTCATCGACCAAAGCCAGCATGCCGTTCAGATCATCCACCGCTTCGGGGGTGATGGAAAGGGAACGTTTGTTGACGCGTTTCGCCAGTTTTGACAAATGTTTGCCCAAATCGGCGATTTTTTCCGCATCGTTTACGGTGCGGATCAGGTGCGGGAACATTTCGGACTGGTTTTCGTTCAGGACGGTCAGGGAAATTCCGCTCAGATATTTGGTGATGGCGGTTTTCAGTTCATCCGTTTCCTTTTCCAATGTTTTAGCTTCGCGGGCGGAGATGTTCCAGTCCGACGAGGGCGCGTTCAAAAGCGCGCTAAAGCCGCTGTTTTGCGCTTTCCGCGCTTTTCCAAGCATAACGCCCACTTCCGTCCATACCTGTTGCAGGGCCAGAGACGGCATCGCCAGCAAATGCGGTTCGAGCAGGCGGCGCGCATTGTCCGATTCGCCGTCGGACGGATCGTCCTTGACCAGGAAACGGCACAGGCGGGCGAATTGCGGCACGAATGAAACAAACAATCCGGTGCACATGACGTTGAACAGGGTATGGGCATTGGCCAGGAATCGCGGCAAATTTTCCCCGCCCCGGAACACGTCCCCCGGCGTCAGCATATTGGCGAGCACCATAAAGACGGGCTTTCCCGAGCCGGCCGGCCACTGGACATAGTTCAGGCATATCATCAGGACGCAACCGAAAACATTGAACATGACATGGAAGACAGCCGCCCGTTTCGCCGTGGCGCTGGTGCCGATACAGGCGAGGATGGCGGTAATCGTCGTCCCGATATTGTCGCCGAGCAAAATTCCGAAAGCCGCGTACGGGTCGATGAGACCGGCGGAGGCGACAGTGATCAAAAGACCGATGGTCGCGGCGGAGCTTTGCAGAATCAACGTGACGATCAGGCCCACGCCGACCGCTTTCAGGAAGTTGAACAGAGGAATATACCCGCCCGGTCCCGGCATGCTGTTCAGGTTGGAGAACATTGAGACGACGGTGGCCGAATCACGCAATTCACCCAGGTTTTGCGACATGATGTTCATGCCGAGGAAGATGAAGCCGAACCCTACGATGATCGAACCCCATGATTTGACGGTTTGCCGTTTGGCCAGGAAAATGACGCCCACGCCCACCATGACGGCTGGGAGCGCAAGGTTTGTCAGTTTGAACGAGATGATTTGGGCAGTGATGGTGGTGCCGATGTTTGCGCCCATGATCACGCCGATTGCCTGTTCCAGCTTCATCAGCCCGGCGTTGACGAAGCCGACCACCATAACCGTGCAGGCGGACGAGCTTTGGATAAGCGCCGTCACAACGGCGCCCGCGCCGACGGCGGCGTAGCGGTTGGTCGTGAGGAGGTTCAAGAGATCCCGCAGTTTGTCGCCAGCGACGAACTGAAGCGATTCCGACGTCATTTTCATGCCGAACAGAAAGAGCGCGAGCCCCCCGAACATCCCGATTGCGACCGCCCAGAAATCGATGGCGAAAAACGAAATCCGCATCGGTTCGATCATTGCCGTGCCGTCCGGCGTTCCCGAGAGGACGGTGACGCCCACTTCAACCGCTCCCTGGTTTTCCCCCAGCCGGATTTCGGTGGACGCAACGCCTTCATCGTCGGTTCTCGCCACCCGTGTGGACAGGTTGGAGCCGGTGGGCGCTTGGCGCAAATCAAACCGCACTATTCCTTCGTCGGGTTTGACCGGAACGCCCGGCGCCGATTCCATGCGCACGACCAGCGGCCTGTTCAACGTCAATCCGACCCGTCCGTCCTGTCCACCGTTCTCGACTCTGACGCCGCCGATAACGGTGATGTTGACCGGAGGAATGGCCGGATAGTCGGGCAAAAACGCCTGCAACCGGTATAAGCCGGGTTTGTCGCCGACGACAAAGGCAAGGACAGCGCCGCCCCCGGCGTCGGTTTGCGTCGTTTCCCTTGACACAGCCGCCATGCGCGCGCCGTCCGGCATGCCGGTGATGCGGAACGCGATTGTCGTATTGGGGACAGGCAGGGATTTATCGGGGCCGTTTTCTCCCATTCCGTAGATGGAGAAGCGAAACTCGCTGTCAAGCGGCCGGGCCAGAAGCCCGGCCCTGACGTTTGATCCCGTCAGGACAAGCCTTCCCGGATCCGGATTTTCCTTTTGTCCGCATCCGGAAATGCAAAGAAGGAAAAATACCGCTGTCATGATCAAACCACAGGAAAAACCGCCGCGGAGACGACGGTCCATTCGGGCGGCAACAATCATTGAAGCTCCTGTTGAAAAGTACGCCCGCAGGTACGCCGCGAGCAAGCGGGGGTATTGTACAGGCTGAGTTGCCGCCAGTCAACCAGAAGCAAAACGGGAACCGTCACATTGTCGCGGCTGCCGCATGCGATGAATCGGGACACAAAATAAGTACAATCGAATAAACTATATATATGCCGCCATTGCGTTGATTTTTTTTCTCATCCGGCCCGCCATCTCATTTTTTATTTCTGTATTCCATTGCAATATAAATGGTTAGATTTTTTAGCGTTTTTATTTTTTTTCGCTCAACCTTTTACCGTCGCGTCCGTAAATTATAGAGTAAAAACTCTTTTGCCATGTTGGGGTGCGTGGCTATTTGCTTATAATGAAAGAGAAGGGGATCGCCATGCTTCCGACTATCGACAATCTCACCGCCGCCATTCCCAAGAACGGCGTTTCGGCTCAGTCGGCAACGCAGAAAGACTCCGAGACCGATCGGGTTGTGCAGGCAATAAACGCAAAATCGGTGGAGGCGTATAAATCCAACAAACCCACGCCCGACCCGGCCAACGCACCGGAGAAAACGCTCGGCGCTCACAAGATAGATAAAATTCAGGCGGCGAACGCTCCTGAAACGCAAAGAAACAACGATCTGATCGAATTGAACTTTTCCCTGACGCGGGAAGAGCGCGATGCGTTTATTCAGGCGTTTTCGGATAAACAGGATCCCGCCACCATGACGCAGGAGGAGAAGGACAACCTTCAGTC
Organism: Planctomycetota bacterium; assembly: GCA_036770065.1. Taxonomy (GTDB): domain Bacteria; phylum Planctomycetota; class SZUA-567; order SZUA-567; family SZUA-567; genus JAJBSZ01. Next base: position 243 of record DAIPJX010000183.1, on the reverse strand, counting down.
GGCTTCCGAGCGTATCGCCAAGTATGTCGAAGAGACCATCGCCAAAAACACCGAACGCCGCGAACGCGTCGAGAAGGCTGTCGGGGAGTGGTATTCCCGCATAAGCAAGCGCGAATTGGAAGGACAGTTCGATCTCCTCGAACTGTTGGAAAAAGCGGCCAGCGGCCAAATCGACACGTTATGGAAATAGGCGCGTACATAACCGCCCGCCGAAAGCATTCCATTCCGGCGGGCGGTTTTTTT
>DAIPJX010000182.1:0-5072 GCA_036770065.1 Planctomycetota bacterium | reverse complement strand
CGGATTCTCGGTTAGAAACCGGTGGAGTTCCATGGTGTAAAATTGGCCCTCGGTGATCTCAATATCCTTGGCGTCCGCCTTAGCCAAGCTGAAAGCCAATCCAGCCAAGTCGATCTGAACGGCAGCGCCTTTGACAAATTGACCCGATTCACGAAAGTAATACGGATCGAAGAACGCGACAGATGGTCCCGAGGCGATATGGCCGGCAACCGTGCCTTCAAGCCCATTCCCCCATGTATGGCGATCATCAATTACGATGCTGTTTGACGCACCTTCCAGTATGGGGTATGCGGACCAGAGCGAGACGAATTTCTCCTCCTCCATCACGACCGACAACGCTCCGGCGCGAATAGGTCCGGATTCCGGATACTCATGCAGTAGCGCCACTCGCCCGATGCCCGTATGTTTCACAACCGCATTGTCTTTAAGAACCCCATCCTGGATGACGGTCCGCAAGTGACCTGTTATGTCCGCCGCTTCGCCAAGCGCGGCGCTCCAGACGTTTCCCAAGCCTTCGAAGTGTTCGCCTTGGAATCCATCATCATCATTGTCGGCCATATGGGTGTCCTTGTTTGCAATGAGCATTTCACTCTTCGATAGGCACGTCCAGCCAACCATCAGGAACCTGAAGCTCCCGCAGCATCAACTGATACTTTTCATGCATTTCTTTGGCTGGCTCCAGCCGCATGATGTTTTCACGGAGCCATTGCAACCGAAAATACTCTTTCTCATCATCAAAAAGCGTCAACAGTTTGGGCGGATCTGTTTCATCCACCATTCGTTTCAGTGGGACAATACGCTGCTCCCGAGGTGTGTTCGAAAAATTTTTTACTTCATCCTCTAATTCATTTTCGAAATCCCGAAACCCGCCCCAATGATGATACGCATATTCGTGAAGGAAATCGGGGTGGTCGGCAATGCTCAAAAGGAATTTTCGCAAATCTTCGATTACGGCGTTGGTCTCTGCTTTGCCGGTCCATTGGATGTTTTCTATACCATCTTTTTGGTATTTGATTATCATGCGGGATGTGCCATTCGGATTGTGCCATACGCTCATTCTGAAAAAGAACCCATGGAAATCGTCGAAAATCGACATGTGTCCGTATCCACGTTCAATGAGGTTCTTCAACAAAAAGGCGATGCCCGGCAGTCCGTCAGACAATAGGCTATCAAATATGATGTGCTGTTTTTTCTCTTCCTGGCTGATTTGAAATTCAATCCAGTTCGCGGCAACAGCAATAAGTTTTAGGAATATTTGCCTATCTTTTGTGTCTGTGATGTATTTTGGCGGAGGAATGTTTTCGCCGGGAGCGTACCAACGGGTGCCGTCCCTGTAATCTCGAGTCCAACCGCTGATGAAGGCGTCGCGGACATACACGTAGTCAAGCAGTTCAAGAAACGCTACCGTTCCACCTGTCCCGACGTTTCGCAGACCATCCACCTTTATGCCGTTATCTTCCAGCAATTGCACAGCCTTTTCAAACGGAGCCGGGAGCGGCCTTATCTGCCATTCTTCCTTTCCCGCAAGCTTGTACGCGGCGACGATATATGGGTAGTGCCCTTTTTCGTTGGGCGGGAACAATGCATACAGATCAGGATCCGCCGAGTCAATTGAGGACAAGGCATTCAAAATGGATAATCCTTTTGCCATTGGACTGCCCTTGCAAATAGTAGGTGACGAATCGATACAAACGAAATTGTACCATTTCGTTCTTGAATGGCAATCAATCTCTATCCGCTCACCCATCAGCGACGTGGAGACAACTGTTGCGTAAATCCACAACATCCGAGATAATCCTGACTTTCTGTTTACATTTTCAGGGTAGTGCTATCCGGGGAAGGGTGGGATATGGCGTCAACGAGCGACAACCCGTTTTTCGATCATCCAATTCTCAACTCGCCATACGAGATGCCGATCCGGCATTGGGAATTGGACGAAAGCGGCCAGCCGACGCAGCGGGTTGTCGAATCCCGCCGTGTCGCCGATTTTATCACCCCTATTCCCAAACCGCGCAAAAAGCGGAAATACACCAAGGAAGAGGGCTCGCTTTTTCAGGACGCTCTTGCCAAAGACATTTCCGACAAGGCGCAGAGTTACGATATAAACAGCATCATAAACAATGTCCGCAGGCATGTGGGAGAATGGCGTCGCATCGAAAATCCCGCCAACTGGAAGGTCACGCCCGAAACCGCCCGGCTACTCAACCACTGGCGCAACCACAAGTTCATGGCTATTCGCCCGTTCTTCTGCCAGGTCGAGGCGGCGGAAACAATCATCTGGCTGACCGAAGTCGCGCCCCAATCGGGCGTCGCCGGCAAGGCGATTCTCGAACACCTCGATTTCGTCAACGCCGAAGCCAATCCCGGCTTGTCGCGGTTGGCGCTGAAATTAGCCACCGGAGCCGGCAAAACCACGGTCATGGCCATGCTTATCGCCTGGCAGACCATCAATGCCGTCCGCCGCAAAAGCAAGCGCTTCACCAATGGCTTTCTCGTCGTCGCCCCCGGTATCACCATCAAGGACCGCCTCCGAGTTCTCCAGCCGAACGATCCCGACAGCTACTACGCCGACCGTGAACTGGTTCCAACCGATTTGCTGCCCGAAATCCGCAAAGCCCGCATCGTCATCACCAATTACCACGCCTTCAAGCTGAGGAGCGCCCTCGACATTTCCAAAGTCGGGGCGGGGTTACTGCGCGGTTGGGACGAGGAGGAATTGAATACGGAGGAAAACGAGGGCCAGATGATCCGCCGCGTCATGCCCGACCTTATGGGTATGAAAAACATCATGGTCTTCAACGACGAAGCGCATCACTGTTACCAGGAAAAACCGGAGTCCGACGACGATATTGACGACATCAAGAACGCGGTGGACAAGCAGGACGCCAAGGACGAAGTCAAACGCAATACCGAAATGGCCCGCCTCTGGATCAGCGGGCTCAAGGCGGTGGACAGGAACTTGGGCATTGCGCGAGTGGTGGATTTGTCGGCCACGCCGTTTTTCCTGCGCGGTTCCGGCTATGTGGAGGGAACGCTGTTCCCTTGGACAATGTCCGATTTTTCCCTCATGGACGCTATCGAATGCGGCATCGTCAAGCTGCCGCGCGTCCCGGTGGCGGAAAACATCACCCATGACCAAATGCCGATGTACCGTAATCTTTGGGAACATATTCGCGGCAACATGCCAAAGAAAGGTCGGTCAAAAACCGCTATCCTCGATCCGCAAATGCTGCCGGTACAACTGCAAACCGCCGTCGAAGCCTTGTATGGCCATTACGAAGCCACCTTCGACTTGTGGCGGGACTCGGGCATTTCCGTTCCGCCTTGTTTCATCATTGTCTGCAACAATACATCGGCGTCGAAATTGGTCTACGATTTCATCTCCGGCTACCATCGGCAAAACGCGGACGGGACAACCACCTTCCAGCCCGGCCGCATGCCGCTGTTCCAGAACTACGATGACCATGGCCAGCCGCTCTCCCGCCCACGCACACTCCTTATCGACAGCGAGCAACTGGAATCCGGCGGCAAACTGGATGATAATTTCCGCGCGGCGGCCGGCGACGAAATCGAACGCTTCAAGCGGGAGATTATCGAGCGCGGCGGCAAACTTGCGGGCGTTGTGCATCGCGGCAAAGAACTGGACGACGCAACTATTCTTCGCGAAGTCATGAACACGGTTGGCAAAAAAGGACAGCTTGGCGAAGGCATCCGCTGCGTCGTCTCCGTCTCCATGCTGACCGAGGGCTGGGACGCCAACACCGTGACGCATATCCTCGGCGTCCGCGCCTTCGGTACCCAACTCCTCTGCGAACAGGTGATCGGCCGCGCTCTCCGCCGCCAATCCTACGATCTCAACGAAGAATGCCTTTTCAACACCGAGTACGCCGATGTTCTCGGCATTCCCTTCGATTTCACCGCCCGCCCGGTCATCTCCAAGCCGGTCGTTCCCCGCGAGACCGTGCGCGTCATGGCCATGCGCGACAGAAGCGAACTGGAAATTCGCTTCCCCAGGGTGGAAGGCTATCGGGTGGATTCGCCGAACAAGCGGCTTGCCGCGATATTCACCGCCGATTCCAAATATATCCTTGACCCAAGCGAGACCGGCCCGACCATCACCCGCAACTCCGGCATTATCGGTAAAGAGGTGGATCTGAACGTCAAGCATCTTGGCGTTGTACGCCGCCAGTCCGTAGCCATGCGTCTGACCATGCATTTGATACGCCGCAAATTCCTGGATACCGACGGCAATCCCTGCCTGAATCTGTTTGGGCAACTTATGCCCATCGTCACCGAGTGGCTGGAAAATCATCTTGAATGTCGCGGCGACACCAATCCTGGCCTCTTGGTATACGAGGTGCTTGCCGAAAAAGCGTGTGAGCGCATCAAAGCCGCCATCGACAAAGCCAGCGTTGACAACGCTCCGGCGGATGCACTCCCCATTCGCGCGATTCTCGATCCCTACAACCCGAACGGCTCCAGCCGGCACGTCAACTTCACCACCAGCCGGGCGGTATGGGACACCGATTCACGGCGCTGCCACGTCAACCGCGTAGTGCTGGATAGCGGCTGGGAGGCCGAATACTGCCGCGTCCTCGAATCGCATCCCAAGGTGAAGGCATATGTGAAGAACCATAATCTCGGTTTTGAAGTACCCTATACCTCTGGTGGACGGTCGCATGTGTATCTCCCGGATTTCATCGTCCTGGTGGACGACGGCAATCCCGACCCGCTGTATCTGGTGACGGAAATCAAAGGCCAGCGGGACATGCGCGATCAGGACAAGGCCCGCACCATGCGCGAATACTGGATTCCCGGCGTCAACCGGCTGGAAAGCTACGGCCGCTGGGCCTTCACCGAACTAACCGATCCCTACACCCTGGAACTCGGACTTGAGGACAAAATCGCCGAATACGCCACGCGCATGCTGGACGCGGCCGCGAACGGAACCGGCGGGAGGAACCAATAATGGCACGAAAGAAGCAAACGACTCCCAAAGCGATTGAGGCATTTCGTCACGATGGCGACAAGCGCCGCAACATCCCCACCGCCGAATTGCAATCGGTCGTCGA
>DAIPJX010000181.1:0-5082 GCA_036770065.1 Planctomycetota bacterium | reverse complement strand
ATTGTTAATTGTTAATTGTCGTTTCCCTCTCCTGATTCCGGATGCAACCGAGCCGTCTGCGCTTCCGTTTTCGTCGCATTGATGAAAACGGCGGTCCGCATGCTTTACAGCCATTTTTTTCGACGCAAATACGCCAGGGGTGCGAGCGCGGTCAGTCCGATAATCGCGAGTGCGGTCGCGTAGCCGTATGGCCACGTCAATTCGGGCATGTTGGAAAAATTCATTCCGTAAATTCCCGCCACGACCATCGGCGGCGACAGTACCAGCGTGACGATGGAAAGGATGCGGATGATTTTCGTTTCTTCGACATTGATCATGCCAAGCGTCGCATCGAGATTGAACGAGAGTTTGTTCATGAAAAATCCGGACTCGTCCGAAATCACCATGGTATCGGCGCGCATCGATTCGAGAATATGCGCGCGGTCGCCCAGCCAGCGTTCCGGCATATATGTTTTGGCGAAATTCAGCAATCGTTGCAGCGACGCGACGCTTTCGCGGATATTGGCGACGCGTTCGCCCATACTGCCGATGAGCTGGAGGCTTTCTTCCAGTTGGGGATTGTTCGGCCTGTCTTTTTGGGTCGTTCCGACTCTGATGAACAGCCGCGAAGTGAGTTTTTCCAGATGCCGCATGGACAGTTCCAGGTCGTCGGCGCAATCGCTGATCGATTCGTCGAGCAGCGTGCAGAAAATCGACAGCGCGTCCCGTGTTTCATCGGTTGTTTCGAGTCGCCGGTTCATCCGGTCGAACGGGAGGATTTCGCTGTAGCGGATGGTGACGAGCATGGTCGGCTTGAAAATGAACGCGACCGGTTTGAGCGGCAGAATTTCCGCGGCTGTTTTCGGCAGAAGGCTCGCGACCATGACGAACGCATCCTTTTCCCGGTACAGTCGGCTGGAGATCTCTATTTCCGTCATGGATTCGCGTGTGGGCACGGCGAAGCCGGTGACGTCGCTCAGCCTGTCCAGGTCTTCGTCGGTGGGGTTCAGCGCGTCCAGCCATACGGGATTGCCGTCGCGGGGCGTTTCGGAAAACGGCGCGTAATGCGCGCGTTTTCCGGGTTCGATGTAATATGCGGTAATCATTCCTCCGCGTGCTCCTATTCGCCGCCGCAGCCGCATTCCAGTCCGGCGCGAACGGCGGCGCAATGGCCGCCGCATTGTTTGTCGTGTTCGGCCAACTCGTGGGCAAAATCGTTTGCGGTCGCGCACAGCATGTCGAAGTGCCGGCCGATGATGTCTTCGGCGCCTTCGTGTGTGGGAAACATGCCGTGTTTTTCCACGAGTTCGCGCAGGATGTGCGGATGATCGATCTGCGGACACGGGCGGCGCAAATCGTCATGGAACGGCGCTTTCGCGCGCATTTCGCGGAACGCGTCCGAACGCAGGCATTCGCCCAGCGTTTTCTCGTGGACCGAATCCTTGGCGAAATGAACGAATACGCACGGCTCGACATAGCCTCGCGCGGTGACGTGCGCGTACCGTCTTCCCCAGGCGATGCAGCCGTCCACCGAGTCGCCGTCGTTCCAGAAATCGAACACGAGCAGCGGTTTGTCCTTTCGGGCGGCGAGGATTTTTTCGCGGCGTTCGACCCGTTGTTCGCCGGTTGGGACAAGGCTCATTTCCGGTTCCCGGCCGATGGGAATGTACTGGAACACCCAGCCGAACGCCGCGCCGTGCGCGATCATTTCGTCCATGAATTCGTGGGAACACGACGCTTCATGGTTCGCGCGCGTGTGGGTCAGGCTGTAGCCGAACAGGACTCCGTTTTCGGTCAGGCTGTCCATGGTGGCGAGAATGCGCTTGTGCGCGCCGTCTCCGCGCCGCGCGTCGGTGAACGGTTCGGAGCCTTCGATGGAAATGGCCGGATAGATGTTGCCAAGATCGCCGAAACGTTTCGCCATGGCGGCGTCGATGCGCTGTCCGTGTGTATAGACCATGAAGAACATGTCGTCGAACTCGGCGGCGATTTCTTCGAGGTGCGGCCAGTATGTCGGTTCGCCTCCGGAAACGGCGATGAAATATATGCCCATTTCGTCGCGCGCTTCGGTAAGGATTTCGCGTACCTTTTCGACGGAGAGCGACTGGTCTTTCGGATATTTCCAGGCGTAGCATCCCTGGCAGCGGAGATCGCAGGCCATGGACGGAGAGATCAAGAGGAAGAACGGCGGATTTTCGCCGTGCGTTTGGTTGTATTTGCGCCGGGTTTCGTCGCCGACGTTGATGGTGTTGAAAAACAGGTTGAACGCGAGTTTTTGCTGGGTCGCTTTGGAAAGCGCGGGGAATTTATGCTTTGCCATGTTGAAAAAACCGCGCGCGGCGTCGATGCGGCGTTCCAGTTCTTCCGGCGTGCCCTGGTGTTGCTCGGACATGCGGGCAATGCCTGTCCGGCTCATTTTATCCATCATCGACAACAACAAATCCGGCGTATGTTTCGACAAGGCCGGCAAAAACGCCGCCATGCCCTTGCCGACAAGATAATTCGCCATTTTATTGATACTTGCCATGCTCCGGTCTCCTTCATGCCTTTTCATTCTATCATAATAGTAGACATGTGCGGCGACGGGCTGTCAACAGCTTTTGCCGTGGGCGGCATAGCCGTTTCAGGAAGCGTATGCGAGCGATGCGTAGCCGACCATATGCTCCGCGATGCCGTTCGGCATGACTTCGTGGCTGTTTGTCCGGGCCAGGACGACGCCGCGCGTGCATCCGCGCGCGTTCGCCCAGCCTGCCGCGGCGGCGGCCGCTCCCGCGCCGCAGGCGGAATGATCGCGTTCCGCCACCGGGACGATATTGTCCAAATCCATATCGGTCAGCGTGGAGAGAAAACGGTCGTCGTTTTGCGCAAGCCAGTCCAGCGCGGGCTGGCCGACTCCGGCGGGCATTATTCCGAACGCCGCGCCGTAGTGGGTCAAATCGGTGGAGGCGACGCAGGCGACGGTCTTTCCGCTTGCCGAGGCGAGCATCGATGCGGCGTACCCGACGCGCCACGAATCGGGGAAGGACGACATGGCTATCGGCACGATCTTCGCTTCGGGAAAAAGGAAACGGATAAACGGCGTTTGCAATTCAATCGCGTTGTCTCCGGCGTGGGCGCTTTCGTTGTTTTCGCCGATGCCCTTGAGAATCATGGCGCGGGCCAATTCGGAATCGACCTGAATATCGCCCAGCGGCGTTTGCCAACAACCGCTTGCCCACAGAGCCGGCCTGCTCAAACGAAACCGGTGGCAAGCGCCGAAGACGACGAACGCGTCGACTTTGGGGAGAGCGTCACGCACCATGCGAAACGCAACCGCCGCAACCGAACCGGAAAACGCCAGTCCCGCGTGCGGCGAGACGATCGCGACCGGAAGCGTTCCGGCTTCCGCTTGCGGCCGTCCGTATTGTGTTTCCGCGCGGGACAGGCATGCGGTCGCTTCTTCCGAAAGATCGTGACCGTTTCCCGCGTACCAGCTTCCCGCTTTTTCCGCTTTTCGTATCGTCATGTTCCGGCGCTTTCAATACAAGGGTCTCGCGAAACTGCGCCGCGCCCTGAGCTGAAGCGCATCGCGCGCATCGCCAAGCGGCACGCCTTCGATATGCGCGGGCCAGGCTCCTCCTCCGCCCATGCCGCGCCATACGCGGCACACGGCGTCAAACCCGCGCGGATCGCCAAGCACGGTCAAAGCCTTCGCCGCCTGGTAGCGAATCTCCGGCGCGGGATGGCGCGTCAGCGGTTCGATGTCGGCGAGCGCATTCGGCGGCCGCAACGCGGCCAGGGACATTGCCGCATATCCGGAGAACTCGCCGGCCGCTATGCGTCCGCGCAAAAATTCCGGCATGCGGGTCGAATCGTTTCCCGCCAGGGGCGCGCAAATACGCACAATGCATGCCCGGACGGCGGTTTCCTTTTCCACAAAATAGCGGCGAACGATTATTTCCTCCAGCTTGTCCGCTTCAACGGCGTTGCCGCGCCGGCGCGCGTCGCAGGCGGCGTCGGCGACGATGCGAAGCGCCAGTTTTCGTTTTTCCGGATTGGTTGCATTGACCTGGCGGAGCACTTCCGCGCCGCCGGCCGCGGCCATATCGGCAAGGTACGGTTCGTCACGGTAGTCAAGCCACATAAGGCTGTCGCAGCCGGCCGCGAACAAAACGGCCAGGCAGGACAAACCAAGGACAAGTGCAAGCGGACGCGGAGCTACCATTGCATTCCTCTCGCAAGCGCCTGTCTGATATCGGCGGTGATTGAGGCAATGGCGAAATCGTCGGCGGTGGCGTGGTTCAATATTCCGGACTGGTCGTCAAGCAAATGATTTTCCGCGCCGGACATCGCCTTGCCATGATAATATTCGCTCTTTTCCTGATAATAATTGACATGCGCCCACAATGCGCGGCCGTCCGGAACCGGCGCGGCGTCGTATGCGATCAGGTTGAGGTTGACGCCGGGAACATGGCTGGCGATGGCCGTTGTCGCTGTGCGGGCGGTCGAGGCCAGGCGTCCGGGCCGAACCGCGTCGACGGTGAGGAGGAGGATTATTTCAACATCGGCTTCGCGGGCGAGAATGTTTTTGGCTGTTTCCGCCGCTTCGGTCGCGCCCAGGCCGTGGCCGACGAGAATCAGCCTTCTGGGCAAACCGGCATTGCGCCGGATCGAAATCTGTTCGCTAATCCAGCGTTCGGCCAATGCTCGTTCCGACCAGAAAAACGCGGCGGCGGAACACGGCGTCGAATCCAATGCGCGCAGCACGGCGGAGCGGACTCCGTCGGGCGGGGAATCCTTGCGGATCGGGAAGGAGGAATACGACACGACAATGCAGCCGCGACCGTCGGCACGGATGATATCCGCCGATTCGGTGACGCTGCCCGGCTCGGGAAATACATCGATTTCCTTGCCGCAGCCTCCAAGCGCCAACATGGATATGGCGAGAAACGCGCATATCGGAATTGCGACCGGCCGAAATTCCCGCTTCACTCACCCGCCCTTTCCCGCACTCCTTTCCCGTCAACTTTTGTCGCGGAAAATGCCCCATGCCACATACACAGCCACAAGCAGCGCGGCCAAAAACCCAAGAGACGCCAACACCATCGCCACCGGCAATCCGCC
>DAIPJX010000009.1:0-19062 GCA_036770065.1 Planctomycetota bacterium | reverse complement strand
CGGCTTTCTTCGGCGTCTTGCGGGCGGCCTTGAGGCGCTTTTCTTCCTGAATCGCGGCCGACTGGGCCTGCTTCTTCGTCAGCGCCTTCTTGCCCTTCAACACTTCGGCCGTCGCGGTGCCTTCGGCCAGGTTGAAACGCTTCTGGAATTTCTCGATACGGCCGGCCGTATCGACAAACTTCTGCTTGCCCGTGAAAAACGGGTGGCAGGCATTGCACAGCGTCAGACGAATTTCCGGCCTGGTCGAACGGGTCGTAAATTCGTTGCCGCACGCGCACTTCACCGTCACTTCTTCGTATTTCGGATGGATACCCTGTTTCATCTCACTGCTCCTTCAACCGCCGAACACGGCGTTTCTGGCCGCTTCTGGCGGCGTCTTCCGACAATATATTCCACTCCGCGCCTTCGCGCAAAAATCCATTGCGTATCGATAGATCCCACTACTACTGTCGCTTCGCGAAAGCCAAGCCTTCCCTCAGGAGCGGGCCGACGTTCTGGCCGACGTCCGCGCCGATGTCCTGGCCGACGATTTGCCCGATTCGTCGTTGCCCGCGCGCGCCTTGGCCGCGACCGCCTGGGCAATATTCGACGGCACCGGATCGTAGTGCGACAATTCCATCGTGTACGATCCCTCGCCCTGGGTAATCGCCTTCAGGGTCGAGCCGTAATCGGCGACTTCCGCCAGCGGAACCTGGGCTTTCAGCACCTGCATGTCGCCCATCTGGTCCGTGCCGGTCGGGCGGCCGCGACGGGTGGAAATATCGCCCGAAATATCGCCGAAATACTGGGCCGGGAACGCAATCTCCATATTCACGACCGGCTCAAGCAACACCGGCTTGCAGTCTTCGACAATTTCCTTGAAACCCATTTCGCCCGCGATCTGGAAGGCGATGTCCTTGGAGTCGACCGGATGCTCTTTGCCGAAAAACAACTCGACAATCACGTCGACCAGCGGATACCCGGCGACCGGACCCGCCTCCAGGGCCTTTTTCACGCCCTTTTCAACCGAAGGAATGAACGGGCCGGAAATGACGCCGCCGACAATGGCGTTGACGAACTCAAAGCCTTTGCCCCGGACGTTGGGCTTGATGCGAAGGTGAACTTCGCCAAACTGCCCGGCGCCGCCGGACTGTTTTTTATGCCGGTAACTGCCTTCCGCTTCCTTGGTGACCGTTTCGAGATACGGAATCTTCGGCGGTTTGGTGTCCAGTTCCATATTGTAGCGCGATTTCAACCGCGACAACATAACGTCCAGATGCACCTGGCCCATGCCGGAAATGACCTGTTCGCCCGTATGTTCCGAACGCTGGAAAATAAACGTCGGATCCTCTTCGCACAAACGGTGCAGGTTTGTGCCCATTTTCTGTTCATCGCCGCGATTTTTCGGCGCAATGGCGAGACCGGTCATCGGATAGGGGAAGGGCGGCTTTTCAAAGCGCCAATCGCCCGACTGGTACAGCGTATCGCCCAAATGCAGGTTGTCCACTTTCGCGACGCCGACAATGTCGCCCGTCACCGCGTCGGCGACGTCTTCGCGTTTTTCGCCCTGGGAGCGGAACAACTGGGTGATTTTCTCCGCCTTGCCGGTCGAGGAAACATTGATCTGCGATTTCGAATCCAGCTTGCCCGCAAAAATCCGCATATAGCACAATTTGCCCACGTGCGGGTCGGACACGACCTTGAACACCTGCGCCAGGGTCGGGCCGTCTTCTTTCGGCTCGAGCGCGGACGTTTCGTCCGCGCCCTCTTTCACCAGCGTCCGCTTCGCCATCAACGGCGACGGCGCGTACACAGCGATAAAATCCATAAGTTCGGCGACGCCGATGTCCTTCTCCGCCGCGACCATAAACACCGGAACAACCGTTCCCGACTGAATCGCCTTCGGCATGACGGCGATCAGTTCATCGCTGGAAAGCTCCATCGTCTCCATGAACTTTTCCATCAGCGCGTCATCGGCTTCGACCGCATTCTCAATCGCCTGTTGTTTGTATCCGTCCGCATCGCCTTCCGGAGCGTCGACCATGGCGGGAAGAACGGAAGCGAAGGTTGCGCCTTCGCCCCGGCTTGCGACGAACGGCACGCATTTGGCGCCGAACGCTTTCCGGATATTGGCGAGAACTTCCTGGCTGTTGACGTTTTCGCCGTCCATGCGGGTGACGACGATGATTTTGCCAAGGCCCAGGCGGTCGGCGAGATCCCAGGCCTTGCGGCTCATCAGCTCAACTCCGCGCGTGGCGTTGATGCAGATAAGCGCGGTGTCGGCGGCGGCCATGCCGCTGATCATTCCGCCCTGAAAATCCACCTGGCCGGGCGTGTCGACTATATTGAACTCCTTTCCCGCGTGGGAAAGGTGCATGACGGACGATCCAAGCGAATAGCCGTGATCTTTTTCTTCTTTTTCGTAATCGGAAATGGTGGAGCCATCCGCAACCGAACCAAGGCGATTGGTGATTTTCGCCTTGAACAGCATGGCTTCGGCGAGTATGGTTTTGCCCGCTCCGGCGTGACCGGCGAGAACCAAATTCCTGATATCGGCGGATTTGTGCTTTGCCATTACTCCCTCCCATTGCCATGGATGCTGTGCCAGAAAAGATCCGAACGGTACTGTCCGCCCGCGATAAAGACCGCGAACCGGAGAAGACATCTCCGGTTCGCGCACGTACAGTATAACCTATAAGAGGGCAAGCGCAAGTCTTTTCCGGTTATGGGGGAAGAGGGCAGGGGTTGGTTTGGGGCAGGAAAATCACCGGGTTATATGGATTGACGCAAAAAATTCAAGCCAATGATAAATCCGGCCAGTTTCGCGTCGAAGGCGGCGCCGGCTTCGGTTTGGTCGCGATAAAAACGCGGCAGGTCGGGCACGGAAACACACAACGTTTCGATCATTTCCGATGGATCGAATTCGGTGCGCGGGGTTTGATTTTCCGGAAGGGTTTCATCGATTTCAACGACAACCGGATAAACGCTCTCATCCGTCATGCCCGGCGTTGTGTAGGCGGAAGGGTACAGGCGGATATTTTTCGCGACAAAACCCGTTTCTTCGCGAAGTTCCCGAATCGCGGCGGCCTCCGGCGTTTCGCCCGGGTTGACCAGCCCCGCCGGGAATTCCAGCACATATTTTCGCGCCGGCGGACGATATTGACGAATAACGGCAATCCGGTTGGACGGACGAAGCAGGGGAATAATCAACACCGCACCGGAAAAGTTCTCCCGCACGGCCGACTCCCATTCTCTCTCGGCGCCATGGCCGTCCCGCCACAAAAGCGATTTGAGCGAAAGAAATGCGCCCGAAGCAAGAGTTTTTTCGTCCAATACGCGCGGTTCGTCCATCACGCATTTTCCCAAAAGCCGGCGCCGCCCTTTTTCGTGGTGCGCTTGCCATCGCCCTCTTCGCCGCCTTCTTCGGACCGCTCGAGATATTTGTCGTAATTATTCATTATTTCGGCGGCGTCCGCGCCCAATACATAGGTCAGGTTTTCACGCGACGCCATTATGCCTTCCGTCCGGCACGCCCAAAACGCAACCCGCAACTTCGCGCGGTTGACGTTCTCCTTGTCGGCGCGGGTGAGATAGGTGCGGGTGCCGGCATCCCGGATCAATTGCACCGCTTCCAGAACATCTTCGGGCACGTTACTGGATGTCATGTCTTGCGATTCTCCTGACGAATATGGAATATGAACTATAGAATATGCAAAAGAGGGCGCGATACAAGCGACAAGATATTGCGAAAGGATTTTTTTTCATGACGACCGAACACGCTTCGACAAATTCTCCCCCTGTTCGCCTCTCCGTGGAAGGCTTGTCCATCGCGTTCCGATTGAGCGCCACGACCGAAGCGCTGGCCGTCGACAACATATCCTTCACCGTCGGCGCCGGCGAAACGCTTGCGCTCGTGGGAGAGTCCGGCTGCGGAAAAAGCGTGACCTGCCTCTCCCTCATGCGGCTCCTTCCCACGCCGCCCGCCCGTATCGTCGGCGGGAAAATAATCCTCTCCGGACGCGAACTCCTGGGGCTAAGCGACGCGGAAATGCGAAAAATTCGCGGCGCCGCCATGTCGATGATTTTTCAAGAACCCATGACTTCCTTCGATCCGGTGTACACCATGGGCGAACAGCTCGCCGAAGCCGCCATGGCCCACGGCCACGCCGCTCCCGAGGAAATCGTCGCCAGGGTCGATCAAGCCATGGCCGATGTGGGCCTGCCGAATCCGCCCATGTTGATGGGACGCTATCCGCACGAGTTGTCCGGCGGAATGAAACAACGCGCCATGATTGCCATGGCGCTTCTCGGCAAACCGGAAATTCTTTTGTGCGACGAGCCGACGACGGCTTTGGACGTGACCATCCAGGCGCAAATCATGGAACTTCTCGCACGTCTCCGCGACGAACGCGGCATGTCCATGCTGTTCATCACCCACAACCTGGGCCTTGTGGCCGAACTGGCCCACCGCGCCGCGGTCATGTATGCGGGCGGAATTGTCGAGACGGCGGACGTGAAGAGCCTGTACGCCCTGCCGCTTCATCCATACAGCGCCGGGCTTCTCGCCGGCATCCCGCGTCTCGACCGCACGGTGGAAAAACTCCCGGCCATTCCCGGAAGCGTGCCCGGCCTTGCTTCGCGTCCCTCCGGATGCGCGTTCGCGCCGCGTTGCGCATCGGCCCGGGACATTTGCCGCGAAGTCAATCCGCCGCTGGAGGACAAGGGCGGCGGGCGGTTGTGCGCCTGTCATTTCGCGGGCGAGGCCGCGCGGCGGCAAGTGGAGACGGCGGCATGACGACGGAGAAAAACAGTCCGCTTGTTCAATGCGTTGATTTGACCAGGCACTATCCAATTCGTTCGGGCGTGTTTGGCCGGGAGACGGGACGCGTCCGCGCCGTCGACGATTTGAATCTTCATGTGAACAGGGGCGAGACATATTCGCTCGTCGGCGAATCGGGCTGCGGGAAGAGCACGACCGGCAGGTTGCTCATGTTGCTTGAGCGTCCGACTTCCGGGCGCATTTTCATGAACGGCGTCGACGTCACTTCGCTTCGGGGAAAACGGCTCAGGGATTTTCGTCGCCGGGTGCAGATTGTGTTTCAGGATCCGTATTCCAGTCTCAATCCGCGCATGACGATTGGCGCGATTGTCGAAGAAGGCATGACGATTCATTATCCGAAGATGGCGGCGGGGGAGAAGCGCGACAGGGCGGCGCATTTGCTTTCCCTGACCGGTTTGTCGGCGGATTCGATGGACAGGCATCCGCACGAGTTTTCCGGCGGGCAGCGCCAGCGCGTCGGATTGGCGCGCGCGTTGTCGACGGACCCGGAGTTTATTGTCGCGGACGAGGCGGTGTCGGCGCTGGACGTGTCGATTCAGGCGCAGATCATCAATCTTTTGCGTGAATTGCAGGAGCGGCTTGGATTGACGTATTTGTTTATTGCGCATGATTTGGCGGTGGTGAAGCATTTGTCGCATCGGGTCGGGGTGATGTATTTGGGCAATTTGATGGAGGAGGCGGGTGCGGGCGATTTGTTTGGCGAGCCGTTGCATCCGTATACGCGTGCGTTGCTGTCGGCGATTCCGGAGCCGGATCCGGAGCGTCGGAAGAAGCGTATTATTTTGACGGGCGATGTTCCGCGCGCGGACAATCCGCCGTCGGGTTGTCGTTTTCACACGCGTTGTCCGAATGCGATGCCGGCGTGCCGGGAAGGGGAGATTCCTGTTTGTACGCCGAGGGAAAATCATCGGGTGAAGTGTTTGTTGTACAAATAACACCGCTACCAGACTTGCGCTATGGCATAGTGCCCGAATGCTTCATCCCTGGTGATCAGGATCAGCTTCTCAACCTTCGCTTGGGCGATAAGCATTCTGTCAAACGGATCCCGATGATGCCAGGGCAAAGATTCAACCGCCGCGATATGTTCCGGAGCAATTGAAAGAAGTTCGGCGCCGCCGGCTCTATAAATGTCCAGTATCTCGGAAGGCGATTTGACCGTCTTCAGTTTTCCAAGGCTCCGTTTGATGGACATTTCCCAAAGAGTCGCAATGCTGATTATCACCTGATTGTCGGGATCGGCAATCATGGCTCTCGCTGTCGCGCTCAGTTGGGCGCTTCCCTCGCGGTGCCATATCAATGCATGCGTATCAAGCAATAAACGCATTACATGTAGTCCTTGAAATCATCAAGCGGCGCATCGAAATCGTCTGCCATCCGGATCTCACCCCTCCCTTGGCCATACAGTTCGCCAAGCCGGTTGGCGGCTATTTTGGAAGTAATCGTCATGGTTACAATCGCTTCGCCGACGGGCACTTCAGGCGGAAGCTCTATGTCGATATGACGATTCTTGGGAATGACTATTTCTTTCACAATGGTGCTCATGAGCAGTCTCCGGTAGCTGTACAACACACGATTCTATAGAGTATATTGTATATCTGTCGGATACATGTATCCCACCCATCCCATTTATTCGTCGTCAGGCGAAAGCAAACTGTACGACGGCCACTCGTCCGGCGATGCGCCATAACGCAACAAAAGCTCCCGGCCAAGAACAACCCCGGGTTCAGCCGCAACACGCCCACGGTCAAACCACTCGACCGCTTCCACCGACTCCTCACGATTCGCAACCGGCACGCCAGCCGCCGCCAAACGCGCTTCAAAAACATGCATGACAAGATGAAATCCCAACCGGGGCGCAATACGCTCTATCACACCCATATGACGGACAACCGAAACCTCCAGCCCCGTCTCCTCGCGCGCCTCGCGAACCGCCGTCACACCCAACGACTCGCCATGAAACTGCCCCCCGCCCGGCAAACTCCACCTGCATCCATCCGCATACCGCGTCGAAACCAGCAAAACCCGCCCCGCACCGTCACGAATAAACGCACACGCGGCACTGACAATCTTCTCCGGATCGTGACGACGAATTTTCTTCACCAAAAGCGTCGTGCTCAACCCCGGCACAAGCGGCGTGATGCGAATCTCCCCGCCGTGGGAAAGCACCGCCTCGCGCTCGCCGGCATCGAGGGAATCAACCGTATAATCGCCCGATTTCGTCCATACCGCCGGCCGCAACGCGTTCAATTCGGCATCGCAACGTTCGCCGTCGAAAATCAACACCCGATCAACCGCCGACAACCCGGACAACATCGCCGCCCGATCGACTTCGCCGATAAGCGGCCGGCCCTCGCCCTTCAATCCGGCAACCGACCGGTCGCTGTTCAAACCGACAACAAGAATATCGCCCTGTCGCTTCGCCGTCTCGAGCGCGCGCACATGACCGGCATGGAACAAATCAAAACATCCGTTCGTCCACACCACCTTCCTGCCCAAAGCCCGCCACTCCGCGCACTCCGCGGAAAGCTCGGCAAGCGTCCGCACCTTGTTTTCCGAATTCCCCACTATTGTTTCCGCCATGCAATCTATGCTGTAAAAATATCAGCGGTGAAACAAAACACTTCCGTTCCCGGCATGCGCCACGCGTCCCATTCCAGCCCCGCCTTGTCCCGACAGCAATGGCCGAAAAACTCATCGACCGACCATCCCGTCTCCGTCGCCACCTGCGGGAGAAAACACCCCGAACGCCCGCCTCTTCGCACATAAACGCCGTCAATCCCCAAACGGATATTTTCCGGATCACCGCACGGCGACAACGGACTGAGAACGGAAATTTCCATGTCCACCGATTCCAACTCTTCCGGCTTCACGCGGTTTCCGCGAAAACGCGGATCGTCCAGCGCCGAATGACCCGCATATTCCGGAACCGTCCTGTACAACGGCTGATCGGCGGTAAAACACCCAAGACACCCGCGTAGCGCACCACCCGTCTTCAACGTGACGAAACAGCCGCAATGCGCCAACAACGCCGGACGCTCCGTCGCCGGCGGCGCATACGATTCGCCCCGCACCGCCGCGTCAAGCGCTTTTCGGGCCGTTATGGCGAGCGTTTCCCTGTCGCCGGCGTCCAATTGCATTATTCTTCCTCCGGATCCCGCACCCGCGATATCTCCTCCGCGTGTTCAAGGCCCCATAACTTTATATGGCGGATAAATGTATGCATCGCCCCCAACACCGACAGCAGAAACCCGATGCGTCCGTCGCGTATTTCGCCCCGGATGAAATAATTATGGAAAAACCGCCACGCCCCGGCCGCACACGCTTTCGGAATACTGGTCCGCCTCCCTTTGGCCCGCGCGTTGTCGGCCCACAGGGTGGAGTAGCTCTGAAATTTTTCGAAATATTGGGCAGTGGAACGATAGGTATAATGAAGCAGTATGCCGTCAAGCCTCCCGACCGGCCGACCGTTTACGTTCGGCTGCGGATGGACAAGCCCGGAAAATTCCACCGAACCTTTCCGGAACAACCGGGGGATCCATTCGCCCGACCACGAACTGGCCCGCAAATGCCGGCCAAACACAAAAGCGTCACGGTGAACGCTGTATAGTTCGTTCGCCGGTCCGGCCCGGAGCAGGGCAATCACCGAGTCCCGCAGTTCGGGCGTGACCATTTCGTCCGCGTCGATTTGCAGCACCCAGTCTGAACGCGCTTCGTTCAACCCGAAATTCGACTGGCTGGAAAAATCGGCGAACGGATGCGTCACCACCCGCGCCCCCGCCGATTCGGCCAGCATAACCGTGTTGTCCGTGGATCCGGAATCAATGACAAGGATTTCGTCCGCCCATTGCAGCCTGGCGAGACACGACGGGAGCATCTTCTCCTCGTTTTTCGTCAACACCAATGCGGTCAACGTCGGCATAATTCAGCGCTCCATCCATGCCGCGATGCAAACGGCCACCACAACCGCCACGCCGACCGGACCCCATACTCCCATTTCCGGCGACGCCATGCCCGACTCCCACACCGTCCTGCCCGCCAGCCGCAACACGTAAAACAACACGCCCGCGACCATCGATACGGAAATTGAATGAACAAGGGATGCGCTCCTGCCGCGCAACATCAACCCCATGCACGTCCCCGTTCCCCACAAAATCAACAGTATGCCGCACATCGGATCCGCCAACCGCCAGTGAATTTCGAATCGGGCGCCGGCATTATCGCCGCGCAACAGGAACAAGTCCCGCCACGAACTGACCGAATCGCCCAGCGTCTGCCGCTCAATCATGGCCGGCGTCATGGTGGTGCGAACCGGTTCGGTCCATTCCACCTCCCGGCGGGCAAAGGACGAATACGTTTGTTTCCGCGCATTTTCCAGCGGAACCCATTGGTAGCGGCCGTCCGGTCCCGCTTCCAGCCGGGCGGCGGCGGCGCGGTAGGCGACGAAATCATTGTCGCCATGGCGCGCGTCTCCGCGATGGAAGCGTTCCGGATCGCGCACTTCAAGAATCATGTTGTGCCCGACGCCGTCCGGCGCGAAATACCCGATGGCGGCGGTTTGAAATCCGTCGGGACCGATCATGGAGACGCTGGTCGGGTTGCTGGTCCGGGACTTGAGGCGATTGTTGATGGCGGCGGACTGGCGCACAATGCCGGGCAGGAAAAAATCCCGGCTCGCCTGAAACAGAATCGCAATCGCCAGCGCCGGAATCAACAGCGGCACAAAAGCCCGAAGCACGGGAATGCCCGACGACCGGATGACGATATATTCGTTATTGCCGCGCGGACCGGCGAACGACGACGTCACCGTGATGGACGCGGCCAGAAGCATGACGACCGGAAACATGTACTGGAAAATCAACTGCGGCACAAACGACACGTAATACCGCGCAAACGTCATGACCATGGTCATGAAATCCTGTTCTTCCCGGCGCGACAACACGACAAAATCGTCGAACTTCTGGAACAAATCGCCAATTGCCACCAGCGCCGCCAAAGCGAACAGAATCAGGAAAAACGCTTTTAAATAAAAACGAACGTAATATGTATCGATGCGCCTCAGTGCAAAAGGCGTCCAGATGGATCGGAGAAAATTGGTTTGAGTTTTTTTTGGCATTGTCTTCCCATGTCGCGCAAACGCTGCAAAAAGAACACGCATAACAACGCGTTATTTCTTCATGACCAGGCGCATCGCTTTGCCGCAATTGGAACAATTGACCACCGCGCCGACCTTGTCAACCGCTTGCATGCCCTGCGTTTTGCACCGGGGACACGTATAGCGAATAAGAACGGTGGCGCTGTCGGGTTCCGGTTCCGGCCTGGTTTCCGGCTCCGGCGCAGGCGCAGGTTCAGGTTCAGGTTCAGGTTCAGGTTCAGGTTCAGGTTCAGGTTCGGGTTCGGGTTCGGGTTCGGGTTCAGGTTCGAGTTCGGGTTCAGGTTCGGGTTCAGGCGCAGGCGGCATGGACGGCTCGGACTGGATGGGCTGTTCCGTCACGCCAAATGAAAGCGCCGGTTGCGGCTCGCCGTGGCGTTCGCCGCCAAAAGCGCTGGACTCGTCCGACATGGCCGGCAACCCGGACGTCTCATCCGCCGGCTCTTCCGCCGGCGGCTCCATGTTTTTCTCTTCGAAAAACGCTTCGTTCCCGTTGGGTTGATCAGGCACATCGGGCACATCGGCAAGAAGTTCCGCCGCCTTGTCCCACGCATCCGGCACTTCCGTGGCCGGTTCAAGCGGCGGAGCGGACGACACATCGACGACAGCGTCTTCCCGGACAATCGCGGCCCGGCCCGATTCGTTCGGCGCATCCCAAGCGTCCGCCATATCGCGTACCGGTTCGGCGGGAGAATCCTCCCGCGCGGCATCGCCTTCTTCATCCGCCTGAAACGCCGGTTCAAGCGAAATGCTCGCCACAATACTCTCATCATCGGCGGCCAACGGTTCCGGTTCCGGCACGGATAAAATCTCGTCCTCCATCGCATCCGGCGCGACTTCCCGGGCGAGCGCGCCGATGACGTCCGTATTCGAACGTTCGCGCTCGCGCGGTT
Organism: Planctomycetota bacterium; assembly: GCA_036770065.1. Lineage (GTDB taxonomy): Bacteria > Planctomycetota > SZUA-567 > SZUA-567 > SZUA-567 > JAJBSZ01. The sequence continues at coordinate 8,201 of DAIPJX010000009.1, read as the reverse complement.
CGTCTTCCGGAATCGCCGCTGCAACGCCGGGTTCGGCATCATTCCGTTCCGCGACGGGAACCGGGACGTCCGGGCCGGCGTTCAATTGACTATCCGACAACTGCGCCTCGATGGTGAGAACAAGCCGGCTGCCCGAAAGCGACAGGCTGGTGACGCGCGCGCCCTCGGCGGTCAATTCCATGGAAATCTGCTGAGAAGTCGCGCCTGAACCCTTGTTTGCTTCCATTCCATACTCCCGATGGCTTTAGAGCCTGTCCGAGTAGGCCCCGCGCGCTCATTTTCCGTTCGCCGGCCAATCCGCCTCGTTGACGCTCCGCACCAATGTCTCGCATTGCCTTGTCGCGTCGCCTCGCATATCGACCGCCGGACGGAAAATGGGCATCACGGTTCCTGATCGGACAGGCTCTTAGTGTTTGAACGCGCGCTGGCCGGTGAAAACCATTGCCATGCCGTGCTGATTCGCCGCTTCGATAATTTCCGCGTCGGCGAGCGAACCGCCGGGCTGAATAACCGCCTTGACGCCGTGTTTGGCAATCGCGTCAATGCCGTCGCGTTTGGGGAAAAACGCATCCGACACCGCCGATGCGCCGATAAGCCCGCCCTTCGCCTCCTCCGCCTGCTCCTGAATCACCTGCGCGGAACCCTTGGGCAATTCGCCCTCCGCCTCTTTCAGCCCAACCTCGAAAAACAGCATGCCGTATTTGCGGAACGCGATGTCGTCCATCTTCTTTTTATATGCCTTGTACATGGCTATCTCGGCAACGCCGACGCGGTCCTGCTCGCCGGCGCCGATGGCGACCGTCGTCTCGTCCTTGACGAACAAAACCGAATTGGACGTCACTCCCTGTTCGACCTGCCAGCCGAACAACAAGTCGCGCTTTTCCCGCTCGCTTGGCTCGCGGGCAATCTTCACAGTCCGCCCGTCCTTCGTTTTCGTTTCGGCCGGCAGGAACGAATCGGCCGAAACTATGCGGTTCAATTGCGACTGCTGGACGATAATGCCGCCGTCCACCAAACATTTGAAATCCAAAAAACGCTTCGGCGCATAATCGCGAATGCGATCCAGCCGGTCGATGCGGACGACGCGCAAATTTTTCTTCTTCCGGAAAATATCCAGCGCCTCGCCCGAAAACTCCGGCGCGGCGACGACCTCCAGATAATTGACCGCAAGCAATTCCGCCGCGTCCCTGTCCACCGGAACGTTGAACACGGCCGCGCCGCCGAAAGCGGCCAGGCGGTCCACCGCGTTCGCCTTGTCGTACGCTTCCGCGGCCGACGCGCCGTAGCTTGCCCCGGACGGGTTGTTGTGCTTCATGATAAGCGCGGCGGGGCGGGCGTCGAGATAGCGCAAAACATTGAGGCCGCTGTCGACGTCGGTCAAATTGGTTTTGCCCGGATGCTTGCCGAACTGAAGCAATCCCTCTTCCGACAAACAGGAAACCAGGCCGAGGCCGGGACCGATGAATTTGCATTCGCCCAACGACACGTTGCCCGATATCAGTTCATACAGCGCCGCTTCCTGCCCGGGATTCTCGCCGTATCGAAGTCCCTTGTGGATCGACTCGCCATTGTCGTCGATGACCCAACTGCGTTTCTTGTACACCAATTTTTGATCGCCCAGAGAAATCGTCATGTCGTCCGGGAAATGATCGTCCATCACGGTTTTGTACATTGCTTTAATGTCAGCCATAATCATCCCATGCATTGTACTGTGAAACAAGCGCCGACGCCCGCAAACAAGAGTCCGGACGCCCGTCGATTGCAATCACCCAAGTGTAGGGAAAACACGCGGTCAGTCAAGCAACCTTGACCTATGCCCGCCTCCTCCGCCGTCCCCGGGATTGACGGCGGAGGAGGCGGGTTGTAGGATGGGCCGGGAACGTTGCCGCAAGCATCCATCGGGAGAGAAAGAATGGCACATACCGTGAAAATAGCGCCATCGCTCCTTGCCGCCGATTGTTTGCGGCTTGGGGACGAAATCAAAAAAATCGAGGATTCGGGCGCGGACATTGTCCATTTCGACGTTATGGACGCGCATTTTGTGCCGAATCTTTCGCTTGGCCCCGCCATTTTGGAAGCGGTGCGAAAAGCGACGACGATGCACCTCGACGTGCATTTGATGATGGACAATGCGCACAAATACCTCAAGGTGTTCGCCGAAGCGGGCGCGGACGCGTTGACGGTTCATCTGGAAGCGTACCCGAACCCGGACGAGATTCTCGACGAAATCGGCGCTCTCGGCAAAAAACGCGGCTTGAGTCTCAATCCCGACATGCCGGTTGAAAAATTGGCGGGCAAGGTGTCTCGCGTGGATCGCTTGCTGCTTATGAGTGTTTTCCCCGGCTTTGGCGGACAGAAATTCATTCCCGAGTCGCTCGCCCGTTTGCGCCGGGTGCGTTCGCTCCTCGACCGCGAGGGCAGGGAAGACGCGGAACTGGAAGTCGACGGCGGCGTCAACGTCGACAACGCGGACGAAATAATCCGCGCCGGCGCGGACATCCTCGTCGCGGGAACGGGATTTTTCAAAGCCGCGAACCCCGCGGAAGCAATACGGAAAATGACAATTAATAATTAATAATGAATAATGAACAATGCTGGAAGATTCTTCGCTTCGCTCAGAATTTTACATTTAGGATTCACTCGCTACCGCTCGTTCTCACCACATCCCAAAAAGCGAGCGGTAGCGAGCGAGTCATAAATGTATTTCTTCCAGCATTGTTCATTATTCATTGTTAATTATTAATTATCGGTTACGATGCCGGCGCCGCGTCTTCCAGAAATCCTTCCAGGCGGCGCGCACGAACAGGATGCTGCAACTTCCTGAGCGCTTTCGCTTCGATTTGGCGGACGCGTTCGCGGGTGACGTTGAACTTGCGGCCGACCTCCTCGAGCGTGTAGGTGTAGTCGTCGCCAATGCCGTAGCGAAGCTTGATGATTTCGCGCTCGCGATACGTCAGGCTCTGAAGAACTGTGCCGATCTTGTCCTTGAGCATTTCATAGCTCGCCATGTTGACGGGACTTTCCGCCGACTTGTCCTCGATAAAATCGCCAAAATGACTGTCGTCCGAATCGCCGGCGCCAATCGGCCGGTCGAGGGAAATCGGATGCTTGCTGATGCGAAGCACGCGGCGCGCTTCGGCGACGGGGATGTCCGCTTCGGTCGCGATTTCCTCGACAGTCGGCTCGCGCCCGATTTCCTGCACAAGCTGTTTTGTGATGCGCCGCAGCTTGGACATGGTTTCGATCATGTGGACGGGAATGCGAATCGTCCGCGCCTGATCGGCAATCGCGCGCGTAATCGCCTGGCGAATCCACCACGTCGCATAGGTCGAGAATTTGTAGCCGCGCCGGTATTCGTATTTTTCGACCGCTTTCATCAGGCCGGTGTTGCCTTCCTGAATCAGATCGATAAAGCTGAGGCCGCGGTGGCGGTATTTTTTCGCAATCGAGACGACAAGCCGCAAATTGCCGCTGGAAAGCTTCTGCTTCACCGTCTGGTATTCGGCGAAGCGCTTCTCGACCTGGCGGGCGCGCACAAGCAGGCGCGACAGCGGTTCTTTCGCCTCCATGCGGATGCGGAGCAGCTTGTCGCGGGCGATTTCGAGCCGGCGCTTTTCCTGCGCGGTCAGGCGGTCGTGCCGTCCTTTCAGTTGCTGTTCCTCTTTCAACAACTTTTCCGCGTCGGACGCGAGCTTGATGATCCTGTCGCGGATGATCAGCATTTTTCCGGTGCGCAGGCCCAACTCCTCCAACAAAAGAGCCATGCGGCGCTGGCGGGAACGCATTTCGGAAAAATACTGCGCGCGGCGCGTGGCGGACGTGGAGTGATCCTCCATTTTGCGCCACAAATCGGTCTGAATGTCGTACAGCTTTCTGAATGTTTCCATATGTCCCGGAAGGCGGGTCAGAACGTCGTTCTTTTCCGTGCCGGCCGGGTGGGAGTTGCGCATGATTTTGTCGAGGCTTTCCCGGTTTTGCTTGACCTTGTCGTAGAGGTCGAACACATGCGCCATCGCAACCGGACTTTCCAGGGTGCGGCGGCGGAAACGCGAGGACGAAAGCTCGATTTTCTTCGCGAGAATGACTTCCTCCTCGCGGGTCAAAAGCGGAATCGAACCCATTTCGGACAAATACATCCGCACCGGATCGTGAACGTCGCCGACGTCCGATTCGGGGATGAGGGTCGAGCCGACGACCAGCGCCTCCTCTTCCGGATCTTCGGCGTCGAGTTCGTCAACTTCTTCTTCCAGGTCTTCCGCCGCTTCTTCCTCCGCTTCGTCAAGGACGGTGATGCCTTCCTTGGCGAGCCGGGTGAAGACTTCGTCGATTTCCTTGGGGTCGATTGCCTCTTCGGGAAGAAGATCGTTGAATTCGTTATAACTGATGCTTTTTTTGCCCTTGAGCTTTTTCAGGATTTCGGCGATGGCTTTTTCGTCCAGGACCGGCGCGGCGGCGTCTTCGGCGGGCGCCGCTTCTTCCGGTTCGCCTTCGTCGAGAATGTCTTCGTTTTCGTCGTCGTCCACCGGCCTGGCTTTCGCTTTTGATTTGGCCTTGGTCCTGGCGGACGTTGATGTGCGCTTGTCTTTTGTTTTTGCCTTCCCTTTTCCGCGCGGCGCACGGGAAGTTTTTTCCTCGAAGTCGTCGTCTTCGTCGTCGTCGACGATGGCTTTCGCTTTTACGGCTTTCAAGCGGCCTGAAGATTTGACCGCGCTTTTCTTGCTTTTGCCGGCTGTCGGCTTGGCTGTTTGTTTCTTGCTCATGTAGTCAATTCCTCTGTGATCCGGTTTTTCCCATTATATCCGCCATGTCCGCGCGGCGCACGAAATCGGGATTCAATTCTTCTTTCGAAGCGATTGAAGCCGGGTGTATTCGGCAAAGAGCCGCGTTTCCAGTTCAGCGTCGCCTTTTCGCTGGGCTGCGTTCATTTCGCCCAGGAGGAGCCGGATCTCCTCTTTTCGGTTTTCATCCCTCACCAGTTCGAGCAAGCGCGCCAATTCCTTTTCCGACAATGGTTCGTTGTCCGGAAAAGCCAGATCCGCCAAACTGTCCGCCGCCTCGGGATTCCCGGTCCCGGCGCGGATATCGTTTATGGTCGGACTGCGGTTGTCGCTCCAGGCGTCCCTGGTCAATTCCGCCAGTTCCGCCAACGGCGCGTCGCGCCATTCGTCCGGCGGGTATTCATCGGCGATTTTCTCGCACCATGCCTGGCTGTCCCACATGTATCGCAAAAGCCGCGCTTCGCGTCGGCGGCGTCCATCGGCCGAACGCTTGAGCGCGTCTTCCATATCCAAACCCGGGGACGGCGGCGTCAGGCCCGTTTTTTTCGCTGGTCTCGCGCCCGGTTTGATCGCGGCGCGGACCGGGACCGATTGCGCCCGTTCCGCCGGGGTCGGCAATGTTTCCTCCGGCACTCCCGCTTCGGCGGCGACGCGCTGTCGCATAAGCGCGCGCTTTACCGCGTCGGGGGAGAGATTGACCGTATTCATTATTTCCCGAACCGCGAGTCCCACAGCCGCCAAATCTTCCGAGCGGGCCGGGCCAAGCAGCCGGCGTATCAAATAGGTGAAGCTGTCCTCGGCCGCGGCGAGTTTTTCCCTGAACGCCTCCGCGCCGTGCTTCGGCAGAAAATCGCCCGCGTCCTTGAGCGCCAAATCGCTTGCGACCGCGAGCGGAACATCCTGTTCCATAAACAGGGAGATCGCCCGCATCGTCGCTTTTTGCCCCGCCTCGTCCGCGTCGAAGAAGGCGATGACTTTGCCTTTTCCGCCGGAGAGATGGCGCCGGAGCAGGGACACGTGGTCTTCGGTCAACGCGGTTCCCAGGGTCGCCACGACGTTTCGTATGCCGTACTGATGGCACATGATGGCGTCGGTGTATCCTTCAACCACGACAGCCGTTCCGGTCAGGCTTATTTCCTTGGCCGCCTGGGTGAGGCCGAAGAGGATTTTCCGTTTTTCAAACAACCGGCCTTCCGGCGAGTTGATGTATTTTCCTCCCGCTTCCGGTTTTTCTTCGAGGACTCGTCCGCCGAACGCGATGGGCCGCGACTGCGGGTCCAGAATCGGGAACATCACGCGTCCGCGAAAGGCGTCGTAAAAGCGTATTTTTCCGGTCCGGTCGTCCTCTTTTGCCCGAAGAACTCCCGCTTGCCGGGCATATTCACATACTTTCTCTTTTTGTGACGGTTCTTTGGAACTTTTTAATAAAAACCCGGTTAATCCGTCCCACGAATCGGGCGCCCAACCCAACCGCCAGCGTTCGATTGTCTCCTGGGTGAAACCCCGGCCCAAAAGATAGTCGTATGCGCTTTTCCCATCCGGCGTTTTGAGCGATTCCTCAAAATAGTCCAACGCCCGCGAAGCGCACCACAGCAGGGCGGATTTTGTTTGTCCCGCCTGGGCCGCCTGTCGGGCGGCGGTCGGGTTCTCGTACTCAAGCGGCAAACCGGCGCGTTCGGCCAAAAGCCGGATTGCTTCGGGAAATTCCACCTTTTCCATCATCTGGACGAAACGAAACACATCGCCTTTCGCTCCGCAACCGAAGCAGCGGAAAAACTGTTCGGTCGTCCGTACGTTGAACGAAGGCGTTTTCTCATTATGAAAGGGGCATAGCCCAATCAGATTGGAACCTGCCCTTTTTAATTGTATATTATAACCGGCTATCACTTGAGACAGTTCGTTGGCCGATCGGACTCGTTCCACAAAATCCGGTGAAAAAAAAGCCATGAAGTATTCGTCCCGGTGATAAAAAACAACAGCGCCTGTGATTATTTCCTTTAATCCTAACAGTCTACAAGTTACCATACACCAAAAAGGGGTCTTTAACAACTTATTTTGGCGGGGCGGGACAAATTATCCCTCCCTCTTGTACAGGTGCCGGTATGCGCAAACTTCATGATCGTTTTTTCAAACAGGCCAAGCGCGAGGGCAAACTGGCCCGTTCCGTCTATAAGCTCGAAGAGCTGGACAAAAAGGATCGGCTTATTCGCAAGGGCGATCGTGTACTTGACGTCGGCGCCGCGCCCGGGTCGTGGCTGGAGCATATTGTCGCCAGCGTCGGTCCGGAGGGCGTGGCGTGCGCGCTTGACTTGAAGGTTATCGACAAAAAATTCAAGGATCTTGCCCATTTCAAAAAAATGGATATCCGCGATTTCAAGGGTGACGAATTCGCGTCTGTCGCGCCGGACGGGTTTAACGTCATTGTCAGCGACATGGCGCCGAACACGTCCGGCATTCGCATTACCGATCAGGCGCGTTCGCTCGAGTTGTGCGAATGTGTTTTTTCGCTTGCGCTCCGGTTGCTGAAACCGCGCGGCAATTTCGTGTGCAAAATATTCTATGGTCCCGAAACGGAGCTGTTCAAGGACCGCGTGGCCAAACATTTCAAAACAGCCAAAATCCGCAAACCCGGCGCGTGCCGGGATGAAAGCATAGAGACCTACGTTATCGGACTCGATTTCCGGGGATAACCGTATGCGTCGTTTTTTGCTCATATGTACTGTCATGATTTTTTGGGGAGCATCCGCGCCGTATTTGACGGCCGGAGACGAAGTGGACGCGCGTTCGCTTGCGGCGTCCGCGTTTCGCATTTTTTCCGGCGCGTCCGACGCGCGTCCGGTTCGGGCGGGTGAATGGGTCGAATACCTGATCAGTTTTCCGACCGATCCGCTGGAAGACAGTCTCCGCCCCGCTCCGCCCGCGGCGAATGACGGCGCTTGGCGCGGGCCGGACGAGGATTCGTTCTTTTTTCCGGATATAGAGCCGTTGTTTGAACCGGAAATAACCTGGCGAAGTCTTCCGTTGCGGTTGGAAATTCGCGCGGTTGAACCGAACGGGTGCGCGGTGACGATGTCTTTTGGCCCGAGGCGCGAGGAGGTTTTTCTTCCGCTTGAACAGCAATTCGGGGTTCCGTTGTACTATAACGAGCCGCAACCGGCGACGGTTATGGATCAGTATGTTGTCGGCGACCTTGTTTTTTCGGTTGAAACGGTGCAAAGAAACGCTCCCGGCATTGGTTTTATTCGCATTGGCAGTCCCGATTTGCCGTTTGGTCTTGCCCGCTTCGCGACGGAAAACGTCGACATTGCCTTGATCGGGATGGGCGATTCGGGCGACATGCCGCCGTTTCCTCTGGAGAATCCGGCCGGCCTTTCGCCGGCGCCGGGCGCGTTGTACCGAAGCGCCGAATAGGGGAAAACCCGG
>DAIPJX010000180.1:0-5220 GCA_036770065.1 Planctomycetota bacterium | reverse complement strand
AACAATGAACAATGCTGGAAAATTCTTACAGTATCAATCGCGCGCTACCGCGCGCTTTGCATCGCAACGTTGCATCGTTTGAGAGAGCGCGGTAGCGCTCGAATCCTGAATGCAAGAATTTTCCAGCATTGTTCATTATTCATTGTTCATTGTTAATTCGGTAATGCTAAAGCTCGCACCCACCTAAAAACGCCACTGTAGTATTCACCCCCCCCCAGTTAGCCTTGTTTGTCTAGGAGCGACGGTCCGCCGCCGATGCGTTTGCCTTTGGCGTCGTATTTGACGTCGGTCTGCACGGCTTCCGAGAGTGTGCGCAGAAAACCTTCGACATGTTCGAGGCTGGCCTTGAGCAGTTCGGCGTTATGTCGGGTTTTGACGTGGCATTGTTCGATCACGTCTTTCAGGGCGGCTCTGATGGGCGTCAACGTTGTTTTTTCCGGTTCCGGCATGGCGTCGATGATGTCGGCCAGTTTTTCAACCGACGGGTCGAGGCCGAGTTGGGCCTTGATGAGCGGCATGACGGCAAGCCGGGCGTTCTCTTCTTCCTCGATGCCCTGAACGAGTTTTCGTTCTTCCTGAACCGTTTGTTCCAGTTGTTCGAGCGCGCCTTTGACAATGGCTTCGGTTTTGCCGTCGGCGACGACGAGCATTTTTTTGTGCAGTTCGATTTGGCGAGTCAGAATGGCTTCCAACATGCCGGTGGCGCGCTTGAACGCCGCTTCCGCCTGTTTGTCCATGGAGGGCCTTTCAGAAGTTCGTGCCGATGGAGGGCGCGGCCGGGGAGACGTTGCGCATCAGCGCCTGGTAGACCAAATCGGTCAGGCCGTAGCCGCTGCCTTTGGACAGCTCTTTCGATTGTTCGCTGTCGAGCATTTCCTGGAAAAATTTTTCGCCGTTGTCGCCGTGCATTTTCGGATTTTCCTGGATGGTCGAGCGCATGGATTTCATCACCTGGTTCATGAAGACGGAGACGAATTCCTCGGCGACGCCGCGCACCTTGGCTTCCATGTCGCCGCCGGCCGCGGCTTGCCTTGCGTCGCGTATGGCTTCGGCTTCCTGGAAGTTTTTCTGTTCCTTGTTTCTGGTGTAGGCGCTGAGTGCGCCCGCGCCGTTTTGCATCGATGCGTCCAGGGCGTTCAACATGGCGTTTCTCCTTGCAAAAAGCTACTGGTTGATGAATTCCGCGTTGATGACGCCGGCGTCGTGCAGTTGCTCGAACAGCGTGATCACCTGCGCCGTCGTCAGTCCCATTGCGTTCATCGTATCGATAAGCCCCTGCAGGTCGGCATACGAGCCGGGTCCCTCAAGTTCGATCAGGTTGCGGGGCGTTTCGTTTTCCATCACGTACGAAGGCGGCTGGTCGGGCGTGCCGGGACGGACGGTGACGGTCCGGTCCTGAATGCTTGCCATGCCCTTGTTGACCCGTATGTCGCCGGAGACGACGATGGAGTTTTTCGCCCGGTTGACCAGAATCCGCGCCGGCCTGTCCACTGTAATCGGGACGTCGAGCATGTCGGCGATGAATTTCGAAACTTGATAGAGGTATATTCCGGGGATTTTCACATACACTTGTCCCGCGTCTTTCGCGTACGCGACCGGTTCGACCGGACCCGGGTCGGCGAACATGGTTGTTTCCTGCAAGTTCGGGTTGAGGTACGGGGTCTGGTTGATTTGGCGGGCGATGGCGGCGGCGTCGGCCCAGTTTGCCCGCATCAGGTTCAGCCGTATCACGCCTTCGCCGTTGACGACGTTGCCGAAGGGATAGACGCCGAGCTGTAGCGCGCCCGAACTGGGTCCGGCGGGAATGGTTCCGCGCGTGAGGACGTTTGCGCCGACGACGACTTGTCCGGTGGCGCGCGCGACGGGGAATTCGTTGAATCCGTCGAACAGGTCGCAGGACAGGAGTTCGCCGCCTTCCAGGCTGCGCGCGTCGCCGATGGAGCTGACGCTGACGGCGATGCGGTTGGACGGCCTGGAGAATGGCTGCATTTCCGCCTTGACCCGGACGAGGGCGATATTGCCGGTGGCGAGGCTGGAGATTTCGAAATCGAAATTGTTGTTTCCGAGGTATTTCCGGAGGAGTTCCTGTGCGGCGCCTTTTTTATCGCCGGTTCCTGCGAGTCCGGTGACGATGCCGATGCCTTCGAGGGGGATTGGCACCGCGCCGTGCAGGCTGACCAGTTCGCGAATGGCGACGGCCTTGGCCGAGCCCGCCGTCAGGCAAAAGGCGAGGAACAGAAAAACGATTCTGGCTCGTGATGCTGTGCGATGCATTGCGATGCTCCATAGGGAACGACAACTTCCACCGTAAATACTATCGGACGTTATAGGGCGTTCGCTTGAGTGAAAATTTGTTTTTTGTGCATTATCGGCCTTTAGAACGGATTCAGGAAATCGATGACCTTCGAACCCCAGCCGCGCTTGTCCATTCGGCTCATCGGCCCCGCGCCGTCGTATTTGACATAGAGATCCATAATCCGGTCGGCGAAGATGGAACTGTTGGAATCCATATGGTCGGGGTTGACGATGCCGGTGAGAATAACCACCTGTTCCTCGCCGTTCACATTCACTGTTTTCCGCGCTTCAATGACCAGATACCCGTTCGGCTGGACATCGATGACCTTGCCGGTCAGAGTTGCGCGGAAATACTGGGTTCGCTCGATGGTCGAGTCCGATTTGTGGGCGCGGCCGTTGGAGTAATCGATGGTTTTCGGCGCGTTGCCGTTTTCGGCATTCCATTGCCGTGTTCCAAGTATTTTCGGAAACAGCAGACTCTGGACATTGAGGTTGTTGCTGCTGTTTCGCTTCAGATCGTTCGAACTTGCTATTTCTGACGCTGTATTCTCATTGATGACGATGGTGACGCTGTCATGGGGCTGCGAAGCCTTGCGCCGGTTGTACACGGGACGCGGACCGACAACTTGTCTGGTCATGCGGGCGGCCATGATGTAATCGTCGTCCGACATGGCGTTGTCGTCGTCGTCGGGAGCCAGCCACATGTCGTGCTGGCCGTAGGAGTTCATTGCGGGGACGCGGTAATAATCTCCCGCGTTGGCGCGTATCGCCGCCATCGTGAAAAAGAACAACGCCCCCGCCGCGAAAATAATGCAACGCTTCAAAATTTCCCGTTCGCGGAGGGTGAGGGAGCGTTTAGGGGTTTGTGTTCTCATGTGATGCCTTTCCTGTGGACACGGCGCATTTTGTCCGTTATTCCCATACTTTTCTTTTGATAATGACTTCAACCGTTCCCGGACCGGTAACGCGGGCGTCGAACCGTTTTTTGGTGGCGGAATCCTGCACCTGTATGGTGTCGCCGATTTGTCCGTTTGCGAGCGCTTTTCCGGTTCCGGTCACGCGCCATCCCGCCGAGGCGGTGTCGTGAATCACGTCTTCGCCCTGCCTGACCGCCGCCTGGACTTCGGTGTCGACCGCCAGCACCGGTTCTCCGGGTTTGACGTTTCGTTTCATTTTCCTGCCGATGAGCGCGTCCTCGCGGGGCGGGAGATATGCTTTTCCCGCTTCCATCCTGACCCGCGCCACGGTCAAATCGCCCCGGACGACGATTTCGTCCTTGGACAATTGTTTTGCCGCCACCGGCGCCAACCCGTATACGGTCGTGTGCGCGTCCACGGTGACGAGACGCGGTTGATCCTCGGGGTTGTCTTTGACCCGAAGTTGCAGGGTCGCCTTTCCCGGAGCCTGGCCGGCAAGCGCCCGGTCGACTTCAACCAAATGCGCGGTATAGGGAATCGCCGCCGAAGCGGTGAGCAATTGCGTTTCGATTTCGATGTCCGGGCGGTTGTATTTTGCCGCGATAAAATGCGAAATTGTTTTTCCAACCCTGTCCTGTGCGTTTGGTTGCATTTGCTCGGCAAGCGTTCCTTTTCGCGCGGGCGGCGCTGAAACGTGGCCAAACGATTCGTCCTCCGGCTCAATGCGGTCGTTGGCTGCCGGTTCCGGTCGGGAGGGCGCAACCGCTGCGGGCATTTCGTGGTCGACCGCGAAGGGCGCCAATTCGCGGAGCGGCGCTTGTTCGGCGTAGAGCCGGGACGGACGTGATCCTTCTCCCAGGACGTTGACCGAGTCGTTGCCCGCCAAAACGACTTTGGCGTCGACGCCGACTTCGTACAATCTGGCTTCGATATCCCAGCGGGTAATTTTCAATGCTCGACCGCGGGGCGGTGTGGGACCGATAACGGTGCGCCCAACCTCTTCCGCCTGTCTGGATGGCCCTTCCACCCGGGCGATATCGCAGATCCGGATATAATTGCCGGTTGCCTGGGCTTCGCGCCGCACAATGACGACAACGTCCGCCAATGCGCATGTTTGCAGCAACAGTATGGAAATGAACGTGATATAGGCCAATCGGCGCATACTAAGCCTCCTTCGCGACCGTATGGTAGGGCAATCCGCTTGCCATAAACAATTCATATCACTTTCATCGACCGATAATATTGCGGAACACAGCTTTTTTTTCAGGAATCAACCATTATCGGAAGTTTTTACTGTTTTTTTTCGCTTTGTTCGTTTATAGTGGCGGTTGGTTTTTTTTTATGAAAAGGAGTGGAAATGCGTGTCTTTATTGTTTGCGCCATGTTTGCTATGTTTGGTTCTGTTTTTGCGGGCGAAACCAGTTTACCCGAACCGAAGAAAACCGGCGGCAAGCCGGTGCTCCAGGCCATTGCGGAGCGCGCTTCGGCTCCAGGCAACGACTTCCCTGCGGGCGAGATAAGCGACGAGGCGATCGCCACCATTCTCTGGGCCGCGAGCGGCAAGGGCCGGGACGATTCGCACTGGACGGTGCCGATGGCGTCGAGCAAGCCGCCGTATTGCGGTGTGTATTATGTGACTGCCGAGGGCGTGTACCGGTACAACTGGGAAAAGCACGCGTTGACGGAAGTGAAGGCGGGCGACGCCCGTGCGGTTATCGCGTCGCAGGCGTTCGGCAAGACCGCGCCCGGCATCATTCTCATTACGGATGACGTCAATGCTGATGCGGCGTCCCCGAACCGTCCGCTTCAGCGGAAATTCGCCCATATTCTGTCCGGCGTAATGCACCAGAACATCCAGTTGGCCGGCGAGGCGGTGGGTGTGGGTTCGCGGGTCATCAATTCGATTGATCGCGACATTGCCGCCGAGTGGTTGGGTTTGGAAAATGCGGACGAAGTGATATTCGCCATTTACCTTGGCGGGAAATAGTCGAGCCGTTCAAAACCATCG
>DAIPJX010000179.1:0-5222 GCA_036770065.1 Planctomycetota bacterium | reverse complement strand
AGTAGCCGATGAGGCCTCCGGCGGGCGCGGTCATGGTGACGGCTTTGCGGAGCTGGACGTTTTCGCCCACGACGCCCATGACGGACTTGATCGAATCGGCGAAGGTGCCGTCCGGAGTCGCGGCTTTCAGCAAGTCGTCTGCCGACTTGACTTTTTCCTTCAGGGCGGTTTCGAGTCCGAGTTCGAGCAGCGCGACGAAGCGTTCGTTGTTGGTGGTCGGTTCCTGCTCGCAGGCGAGTTCAATCATCGCGGCGGCGTCGCCCGCGTGTTTAATCGCGACCACGCCCTGGCCGGTGGGGCGGTCGGCTTTTTTCGCCGCTTTATCGAGACCTTGCTTGCGCAGGTTCATTTCCGCTTGTTCCATGTCGCCGTTGGACTCTTCCAGCGCTTTTTTGCATTGGGTGATGCCCATGCCGGTTTTTTCACGCAATTCCTTGATGGACTTGGCGTCGATAGCCATAGTGCGATGCCTCCATTTCTATAGTGATGCACGTAATGATCAAAAACATTCGGAAGTTACTGTCGCCGATCGACGATTATTACTCGTCGCCTCCGTAGGAGAAGCCGCCGACCTGGCTGAAATCGGTTGGGGTGGCGATTTCCTTTGCTGTTTCGGTTTTGGCGGTTTCGGCGCTTTGTGCGCGTTGTTTGACCGCGCCCTGGAGGGCGAAGCGTTTTTTGCCTTCGAGCACCGCATCCGCCAGCTTGGACAGGATGAACTGGATGGAGCAGAAGGCGTCGTCGTTGCCGGGGATGACGAAATCGAGTTTGCTCGGATCGTCGTCGGTGTCGACGAGGCCGACCAGGGGCACTCCCAGTTTCATGCTCTCGGCGATGGCGATGTGTTCAACGCCCGGGTCGACGATGACGATTGCGCCCGGTACTTCCTTCATGTCGCGTATGCCTTCGAAGTTGCGGAAGATTTTCTTTCTTTCGCGTGTCAGCGAAGAGATCATTTTTTTGGAAAATTCCTGCAATTGGCCGCTGGTTTCGAGGTCTTCGAGTTCGTTCAGCCGGGTGATTCGGCGGCGCATGGTGTTCATGTTCGTCAGGGTGCCGCCCAGCCAGCGGTTGGAGACGAAGTAGGATTCCGCGCGGGTGGCTTCCTGGCGGATGATGTCGGCGGCCTGGCGCTTGGTGCCGACGAAGAGCACCTGTTTGCCCGCGGCGGCGGTTTGCGCGAGGAAGTGGTAGGAGCGGATCAATCCTTTCAGGGATTCGCGGAGATCGATGATATGGATTTTGTTTTGTTTGGAGAAGATGTAGGGTTTCATCTTCGGGTTCCAACGCGAGGCGGCGCTGCCGAAATGGACTCCGGCTTCGATCATTTCCTTCAGTGTTGCAATTGCCATAACACACGTTCCTTCCTGGCCATGCGTCGTCGCGTATCACCTTTTTACCATTTTGTGGAAATGGCAGGTTTGCGACTGTAACAGGCCGAATGAGAATAAAAAACATCGACGCGGCACATGCCGCGTCCCGATGTCTTCCTCAATGATACCAGGAAGTCCGTTTCTTGTCAAGGCGGGGAATGGTTGAATCGTCCGCTTTTCTCCCAAAGTCCCGTTTGGAGGGCGGAGGGATGGGGCGTGGTACAGTCGGTCGTATTTTTTTGCGCATTAAATAACTTGCAATCATTTGGAAATCGGGTTAACTTAGTAACCGAATTTCTATCTGTATATGATGCCGGTAGTATGCTGTATTGACGGTTCGGGATGGTTTGTTTGTTTTGTTGACCGTTTTTTTCCGTTGTTTCGTCTATTTGATGGTCCCGGCGTGCGTTGGTGTGACTCGGGGATTTATGACGTTGGCGCTTATGATAGGTTTTTCTTGGAGAACAGGCATGCATTGTATTACGCCCAGGGCGGCTGGTCTGCTTTTGTCCGCATTCCTGGCGGTATCCGCCGCTGTCCTGCCGTATGCGGGCGAGTTGTCCCGTCCCGTTCCGCCCGATGCGCAAGTCACCCGTTTCACCCGGTTTAATATACGGTATTCACTTCGGGATGTTGTCGCCGACGGCGTGCAAAAAGTCGAATTTTATATTACCGACGATATGGGCCGCACTTGGAGTTTATACGGAGAGGATCCGGATCGCACCAGTCCGATGACGGTTCAGGTTCCGGGTGAAGGCGTGTATGGGTTTGTGTGCATCGCAACCGATCGTTTCGGCAATCGGGAACGCGAGCCGGGTCCGCGTTCGCGTCCGGAGACGGTTATTGTCGTCGATCGCACGCCGCCTTCCGCCAAATGGCTTTCGCCGGTCCAGAACACGTTGGGGAAGGGTCAGCCGGTTGAACTGTCATGGGAGGCTTTTGATTCGTATTTCGGATCCGGCCCGGTGAAGATTCAGATGGCCGACAATGCGGAAAGCAATCACGATCGCGAAGCGAACTGGCGTGACATCGCTGTCGGCCAGCCGGCTCAGGGAGCGTATCGCTGGACGCCGCCGGCGGATGCGGCGGGACGGTATAATTTCCGGCTTATCGCCGAGGACAGGGCGGGCAATCTCGCCGTCGCATATAATTCCGCCACGATTGTCATTGACGGCCAGCCGCCGCTCATCACCGGCGTTTCGCCGCTTCGTTCCAATGCGTTAAGAGTCGACGTGGTTATTGAGGCGGACGACGGGCCCGGCGGCAGCGGCGTGAACGAGATTTCTCTGTATACCACGGGCAACAACGGCACGCGCTGGAGTCTGGTCAAGGAGACGAATGACACGGGCGAGTCTGTCCCGGTCAAGCGCATGCCGGGTCAGTCGATTGTGTTTGAAGCGCCCGCGCCGGGCGTGTACGGGTTGTGGCCGGTCGTGTTTGACGAGGCAGGCAACGGCAGCGCGCTTCCGCCGGTCGGTACGGCAGGACCGTACGAATTGACGATTGACAATGAGCCGCCCATCGTCACCTTGTCCAATACGTTCCTGATGGGGAGAGCCGCGGTTTTGGCGAGCGATCAGCGTCAGGTTGAATGGACCGCCTACGATCCGCATCTGCGGGAGAATTCCGCCGTCATCATGCTCTCGCTTGATAACGGCAATACGTGGCAGGAGCTTCGTTCGTTCCTTTCCACCAGCGGTTCGGAGCTTATCAGTTTTCCCTTTGGTTCGCAAAGCGAAGAGGCCAGGCTCAAGGTTGCCGTTTCCGACGATTTCGGCAATGTCGGCGAAGCCGTTTCCGAGACCTTCAAGCTGTCGGCGGCCGAAACCGTTATCGACAGCGTGACTCCGGTCGGTACGCCGCCCGCATCCGGCCAGGATCCGTATGGCTTGATTGCCGCGGCGCCGACGCCGTATCCGTCTTCTCCGGTGTATTCCGACGGCGTGAGCGATCCGTATGCCGCCGTTGGCCAATATGCGCCGGCGCAGCCGGATCCGTACGGTTCGCCGGTTCCGTCGGTTTCCGGATCATATTCCTCGTGGACCGATTCGTCGCGTCAGTCGGGCGAGTATGGCGTCGGCGAGTCCACCGCCGGGTCGTTGCCGCGCGCCATGATGGGTTCGGGAAATGCGCCGGGTCAAATCGGCTCGTCGTCCGGTCCGTTGTATACGCCGCCGTCATCGCCGCCGTCCGCTCCGGCCGGCGGTTTGCCGGTTGCGCCGCCGTCCGATGCCGGAGGCTGGGCGCCTTCGCCTTCGGCGGGTGTTGCGTCGGCTCCGTCGTCGCCGACGGCGCCTGTCGTCGATTCGTGGCAGTCGGCCATGCCGTCGCCGGTTGATTCGCCGTTTTCTTCCGATTCCGCCGGTTCGGGAAGTTTGACGCCTCCGGCGCTGCCGTCCATGCCGGGCGCTTCGGATCCGGTGATTGGCGGCGCGGGCGATTCGTTGACGCCGCCTCCGTTCGGCAGCGACTGGCCGTCCGGTTTCGGCGGCGATTCGCTGACGCCTCCGGCGTTGCCGTCGTCATTGGGAACGGGCGATTCGTTCCCGCCGTTGGAGTCGCCGTCGATTGGCGCATCCGATTCGCCGGCGCTCTCGCCTCCTTCGTTGCCGGGCGCATCGCCGGATGTGTCCATGCCGGTTCCGGCGGAAGCGTTCATGCCGTCCGAAACCGGTTTGCCGAGCATTCCGGGGTTTGATGATTCATTGGCCGCGCCGCCCTTGACGCCGCCTCCCGCCGCCGAGCGTCCGGTGAACAAGCGCCAGGAGTCGGACCATTACGTCGCCGAGGCGAAGGCGCATCTCGATGACGGCAGGCCGGATCTCGGTTTGCAGTCCGGCACGCGGGCGTTGAATGCGGATGACGGCAATCCGCGCGCCTATTCTGTTCTTGCCCAGGCCTATGTCCAGCAGGATCCGCCGAATTACGCTCATGCCGCGACACTGGCGAAGGAAGCGACCAAGCTTGGCCGGGATTGGGAGACGTGGTGGAATTGCGCCGACGTGTTTTATCGCTGGGCGCATGCGCGGAACAAAACCGTCCAGGCGCAGATCCGCGCCGATCAGCGTCCTCCCGCCGACATTTTGGACGAACGGAACCAGGCGCTGAACAACGCTCAGATAGCGATCGGCAATTCGGCCATGCTGGCCGCCCAGGGCGCCAGCGACGTGGAACGGAAGCAGGTTGCCATCACCCAGGGTGAAATCACCTATTTGCGCGCCTTGACCATTCCCGAGCCGGTTCGTCCGGCGGGGGATTCCGGTCCGGCGGTTGACGAATATCGCCGCGCTTTCGCCGCGTACAAGGCGTCGGTTACGCCGATTCTTGTCGAAGCGCTTCCGTTCTTCCAGACCGCGATGCAACTGGACGGCGCGCCGTCGTACCGTGAGACTTTCCATCTCGGCATTATCAATTTCCGTTTGGGCGGTTTGGAGCGGGAGACGGGCAATATTGCGCAGGCGGCCACGTATTATCAGGACGCGGCCCGCTATCTTGAAGAGGCTACGACAGCGAAAGCCGTTCCAGCCGAGGGGCCGCGCGAAGCGTATTACATGTTGGCCTACTGTCACGATCAATTGGCCGACGCGCCGGGCGGCAACCGCGCCCGCAACAAGGAGTTGGCGTTGCGGTACTGGCGGCAGACGGCGGAGTTCTATCCGGCAGGTACGCCGTACCGCGATTATGCCGAGCAGCGTTTGGCCGCGCTGTCCGCGGAACTGGGACAGTGAAGTGACAATTAATAATTAACAATGAACAATGAACAATGATGGAAAATTCTTACATTCAAGATTCGAGCGCTACCGCGCTCTCTCAAACGACGAAACGTCGTGATGCAAAGCGCGCGGTAGC
>DAIPJX010000332.1:0-1541 GCA_036770065.1 Planctomycetota bacterium | reverse complement strand
CGGCGGCTCTCGCTGTTTTCGCGGCGGTTCGGGCGGGCGTTTTTTTGGGGCGGGACGCTGTCGCTTTTCCGGCGGGCGCGGTTTTTTTGACAACTCCGGCGCCCTTGTCGGCGGCGAGAATGGCCTTTTTCAACGTCAGCTTATCGTGATTCATAAACGCCAAAATATGGCGCATACGCGTACAATCCGCTTCGGACAGGCTGTCCAGTTTAAGGCCAAGCGTCTCTTCCAACGCGCCAGCGGAAACACGAAGCGCGGCAAACTCATCCAAGATGGAACGAATCTCATTGTCCGTCACGTGAGCGCTCCCTTATACATATATAATGCAATAACACAATCCCCCTGCGGTGGTGGCGGATTATTGCCATAAGCCGCATCCATGTCAAGAACTTTATGCCGGCAAACAGGCAGCAACTCGCGACTACTCCTGCTTGACGGCCATACCTGCCTTCCTGACAATATATATCGCAATCGGCGGGCTGGTCAAGCTAACCAGAAGAAAACGACAGACTTGCACCGTCATGACAAAGGACACGCCCTCCGCGTCCATGGCAATGGACGCGCAAATCGCGGCAACCCCGTCGACACCGCTCGGATTGGTCGCCAGATACGCGACAATCGGATCGATTTGCACATAATGGACGACAAGCGCCGCCAGCCCCCCGCACGCCGCGATAAGGCACAGAATCGCCAGGATCATCCTGGGCAGCACGCTCAACGCATACGCGATGATGTGCCGGGTAAAACGCAAACCGATCCCCCAACCAAGCAGGCAATAACACGTCGAAAGAAGCCAGGACGGCAAGACGATGTGAATGGCGCCGGTTATGTTCAAAAACGAACCCAAAAACAACGGAATCAAAATCGCTCCCGCTGAAATCTTCAGCTTCATTCCGAGTCCAAACCCAAGCAAGGCAAGAAGAACCGTATGCGCGAATCCGGTCCAGTCGAACGCGGCCGACGCCGTCGCGGCTCCCGGGACAAGCGTCTCCGCCGAAATCGGCACGCCCCAAATTCCCGCGACCATGGTGGCGAGCAAACTGGCTATCATAACCCGCGAATACTGCATCATCGCAACCAGACGGGAGTCCGCGCCATACCCCTCCGACATCAAGGTCATGATAAGCGCGGCTCCCGGCGACATGCCCCAGATTCCGGTTGTTCCCGGCAACGCCTTCGACTTGACCAAAAGCCAGCCGAGAATGAAACTGAGCGCACTCACCGAACCGACCATGAGCAAAAACAGCGGCCAGTCGCGGACTATCCCCCGAACCATTTCCCACGAAATGGCGCGCCCGATCATGCAGCCTATAAATGCCTGCGAAAACAACAGGATATTCGTGGGAACGTGAACAGCGCCGCCGCCGGCGGACACGACAACGCCGCTTACCATCGCTCCAACCAGAAAAGAGGCGGGAAAATCCAGAAAATGCAGAACCAGAACGGAAAAAGCGGTGCACGCGAAAAGAACGAGCCACCGGCCCCGCGCGGAAAACCGTTCCAGCCAGGTCGAAGATGTCGATTCGGGGTCAGTCATGGCT
>DAIPJX010000178.1:0-5227 GCA_036770065.1 Planctomycetota bacterium | reverse complement strand
CTGTTCGCTATGTATAATAACCTTGGATTTGGGGAAACACAAGCGGTCGCGATTCTCCTTAATCGCGTCGTGGGTGTTTACGACAATGTATATGCATGTTTTTTCGTGTATATTCTTTTTTAGGAGAAAACTATGGCAAAAGTGAAAATTGGCATCAATGGTTTCGGCCGTATCGGCCGTCTTGTGTTCCGCGCCGCCCAAACCCGGAATGATGTGGAAGTCGTTGGCGTAAACGACTTGTTCGACGCCGACTACCTGGCGTATATGCTCAAGTACGATTCCATCCACGGCCAGTTCAAGGGTGAAGTCAAGGCCGAAGGCGGCAATCTCATCGTCAATGGCAAAAAAGTCCGCGTCACCGGCGCAAAAGATCCCGCAACCCTGAAATGGGGCGATGTCGGCGCCGACTATATCGTCGAATCCACCGGAATCTTCCTGACCAAGGAAACGGCTGAAGCGCACATCAAGGCCGGCGCCAAAAAGGTCGTCATGTCCGGACCGTCCAAGGACGACACCCCGATGTTCGTCATGGGCGTCAACCACAAGAAATACACCAAAGACATCAATATCGTCTCGAACGCATCCTGCACCACCAACTGCCTGGCTCCCATCGCCAAGGTCATTCACGACAACTTCGGCATGACCGAAGGCCTCATGACGACGGTCCACTCCACCACCGCGACCCAGAAAACGGTCGATGGCCCGTCGGCCAAAGACTGGCGCGGCGGCCGCGCGGCGGCGAACAACATCATCCCGTCCTCCACGGGCGCGGCCAAGGCCGTGACCAAGGTTATTCCGGAGCTGGCGGGCAAGTTGACCGGCATGTCGTTCCGCGTACCGACGCTGGACGTCTCTGTTGTCGACCTGACCTGCCGTCTGGACAAGGCCACCGATTACGAAGCCATCTGCAAAAAAATGAAAGAAGCGGCGGACGGCGAACTGAAGGGCGTTCTCGGCTACACGGAAGACGACGTCGTCTCGTCCGACTTCATCGGCGATCCGCGCACGTCGATTTTCGACAAAAAGGCCGGCATCATGCTCAACCCCAACTTCGTGAAAATCGTCTCCTGGTACGACAACGAATGGGGCTACTCCAACAAGTGCGTCGAGTTGATCGAATACATGGCGACGATCGGCTAACCGCGAGTATCCGCGAATGGGTTCAATAGCACAAAGGGAGAGCGGCATTGGCCGCTTTCCCTTTTTTCTGCGCGGCATGGAAAAAGAAACGGGGGCACTGAATGCGCACCACGACTGTGGTACTGGGAAACGGACTGATGGGCAACGGCATCGCCGCATGCAGCGCGCTGGCCGGCAACCCGACAGTGCTCGTCGGATTGAACAAGGAACGCGTTGAAAAAGGCCGACAAAATGCCTTCGCCGCCATTGACGAACTCGCGGCCAACAAACTCGCGACACCCGAGGCGGCGGCGAAAGCGAAAAGCCTTGTTGCGATTGATGTCGAGTACGCGAAGCACGCGGACAAGACTGCGATGGTCATCGAGGCGATTGTTGAAGACGTTGAGGCGAAGCGAAAAGTGTTTGCCGAACTGGACGCGGCATTCCCGCCGGAAGTGCCGATCCTGAGCAACACTTCGGGACTGCGGATCACCGATATCGCGCGCGACATGCACCATCCCGAGCGCGCCTTGACCGCGCATTTCTGGTTTCCGGCCCATCTTGTGCCGCTTGTCGAAGTGGTTGTCGGCGACAAATCCTCTCCGGAACTGGCGGAGCAGGTCAAGGACACGCTCTGCGCATGGGGCAAGGCCGCGATTGTCGTTCGCCGCGATTTGCCCGGACAGCTCGCCAACCGAATTCTTCAGGCGGTGATCCGCGAAGCGGTGAATATTGTGGAAATCGGCCTCGCTTCTCCCGAAGACGTCGATACCGCCATCAAGGCCGGCATGGGGATTCGGTTGCCGGCGTGGGGTCCGCTGGAGCACATTGAAGCGGTTGGACTCGATCTCGGCCTAAAAGTGCAGCAGACGGTTTTGCCGGAGATTTCTGCATCCAAAACAGCATCGCCGTATCTGGAAAAACTCGTCGCCGACGGCAAGCTCGGCTACAAAACGGGAACGGGATTCTACGACTGGAGCAAGAAAGACATGGATGCGCTGGTGAAAAAGCGGAATGCATTCATCATCGAAGCCAGAAAACTGCTCCAGGAGATGTGATGTAAACAGCCAATGCATAAAAGCCGAAGGGCAGCGTTTTTTGCCATGTCGTATTTATTGTGAAAGACGATACAATATGGTCATGCGGAAGTAGCTCCGCTGCATTATGCCGCCCCGGAAACGGTGTGCTGGCAGAACTCGACTGGATCACCCACGCAACCGCAGCAGCAACAGGCTCAAACACATTTTTTATTATCGATAAAAAAATGGTGCCGTTATCCCGGTTGACATGAACAATGTCGGTCAATTGGACATCACCACCCCAGCATCACGCGGAGCGTTTCGGCGCTCCGCATTTTTTCATTCCCGCTTGCGATCCTCAATACTCGCAATTCCAAACCGAAGCAAAAAGTCATTCTATAGAAGGTACAACAACAAACCCTCTGCATAATGCAGAGGGCCTATTGTTTTATCACACAATCGAATTGCTAGTACGCGAGTTTGACCTTCATCACCGCCTTGACGATCGGTTCGCGAACCTCGTTGATGGCCCGCTCGGGCATATGCCCGTCGTCGGGGAGGACAAGCGCGAACAAATCGCCCGTGAGCGTTATCGGTTCGCACGCTCCCTTGAAATAATAAACATCGTTCTCGGGATGCGGATCGATCATTTCCAAACCCGCGAGCGGCGCATAGCAAAAATATTCCTTGCCCGAAATAACCTGTTGGATATCGGCGTACAGCTTATGATTTTCCAGCTTGCATTCGGCCAGAGGAAACGAGTCGTAACGTTTCACCAGCAGAAAAACATTGTCGCCGTCGATCGGGTAT
Organism: Planctomycetota bacterium; assembly: GCA_036770065.1. Classification (GTDB taxonomy): domain Bacteria; phylum Planctomycetota; class SZUA-567; order SZUA-567; family SZUA-567; genus JAJBSZ01. Next base: position 2,279 of record DAIPJX010000178.1, on the reverse strand, counting down.
TTGCCCGATTCCATTTTGGCAATATCGTTTTCCTGCAAATAGCGCAGGGCTTTTTCGAAACGTTCGCCCAAGCAATAATACAGTTTCGCATTCTTCAGACTGTCAATAATCATTATCCGCTCCTTGTGGGTTTATGGGAGATCAGGGATTGACGACATTAATGGGCTTGCCCGCCGAGAACGCTTTCAGGTTGTCCACCAACGTTCCCATCAAACGCGCGCGGGAAGCTCGGGGAGCCCAGGAAAGATGCGGAGTGATGATGCAATTCTCAATGCCCAACAACGGAGAATCCTTGGACATCGGCTCGGAGGAAATGACGTCCAGTCCCGCCGCCGCGATTGCGCCGCTCTTGAGCGCGTCCGCCAGATCCTTTTCATTCACCAACGGCCCGCGCGAATTGTTGATGAGAATGGCGCTCTTCTTCATTTTCGCGATCGAATCCTTGTTGATCATGCCGGTGTTGGTCGGCGTTTGCGGGCAGTGAAGCGCGATCACGTCGGACTCCGCCAGCAAGCGGTCAAGCGAGCAATAGGAAAGCGTCGGCGATTCCAGCGATTTGTCCTGCATTTCATCATAGGCGAGAACCTTCATGCCCAACCCTTGCGCCGCTTTGGCTGTCGCCCGACCGATGCGGCCAAGACCGATGATGCCCATGGTTTTGCCGTCCAGCTCGATCAGCGGATAATTCCAATAGCTGTAATCCTCGCACTTGATCCAGTCGCCGTTCTGAACCGAACGATTGTGTTCGCCCACGTGGTGGCATATTTCCAGCAACAGGGCAATTGCGGTTTGCGCGACGGCGGCAGTGCCGTAAATCGGCACATTGCTGACCGGGATCCCCATTTCCTTGGCTGCGGCGGTATCCACAACATTGAATCCGGTCGCCATGACGCCGATAAACTTGATCGACGCTTTAGACAAAATTTCCCGGGTCAACGGCGTTTTGTTGGTGAACACGATGTCGGCGTCGCCGATGCGTTCAAGAATCAGATCCGCTTTGGCCGGATCGCTCGTGGTGCGGTCATAGACAGTAATATCGCCAAGACTTTTCAAGCCGTTCCAATCAAGATCGCCAGGGTTCAACGTGTATCCGTCGAGAACAACAATTTTCATGGTTCTTCCTTTTCTCTTTGTTTCTTTCCGTACGAAAGCAAAATGGCCTGTCTGTCATCGGGCTTATGCGTTGGCGGTTTTTCCGGCCGCTTCGCGTTCCAGCATTTCTTTTTCACTCAGCCATTCGGGGTGTTTTTTCAAGTTTCGCTTGTAGACCCAGGTGGTGAAAATCGGGGTGCAGATAGCGCTGGTAATCATGGATGCGGCGACAAACGGAGTGGCAATCGCAGCCGCTTCCGCCAGCGCCGGGTCCACCGCCGCAATCGCCAGAGGAACTCCGACCGCATTTCCGGCAGTGCTGGCGCAAGCCGCTCCCGCAACGCCTCTGCCGCCTGTCGCCTTGTCGGCCATGACGGACAGCGCGCCGCCGATAAACACCGTGACAACACCCAGCAAAACGCCAACCGGACCGGCGGAAAGTATCATGCCGAAGTTGAGACGCGTCCCCATTGCCATGGCCATGAGAGGAATCATGATCGGACCGCCGTTGATAAGGAATGCGCGCATGTCCTTGTCAAGATTGCCGAGAATCATGCCGAAAACGATGGGAACAATGACACCCACCAATTCAAGGAACGGAATGTTGGCGAGACCCGCAACGCCCACCGCGATCATGGTGAGAAACGGCCCGTCGTTAATGGAAAGAACAGAGATCGCGCCAATTTCCTCGGTCGAGCCGAATTCGGCTGTGAGAGCGGCATACAAACCGCCATTGGTGTTGGAGACGGCGGAAATGATGGCAAGAGCGGAAAGACCAAAGAATCCGGCCGGACCGAAAAGAGCATTGACCGCAAGACCCAATGCGACCGAAAAGAAAAACTTGGTCGCCGTGGTGACCGCGCCAATTTTGAGAGCGGTCGGCGCCGACTTGAACGTCATGCCCGCACCCATGCAAATAAGAAAGGCGCCGATAAACACATTATGATTGTACATAATGGCTGTAACGAAACCGCCGATTTGGAACACCTCCGGCCAAAACGTATTGACCGTGGCCGACAGGAACATAGGCACCACCATCATGCCTCCCGGTACCCGGTCAATAGCCTTCTTGATCTGCATTGTCCATCTCCTTCTCAAGAGTTGTTTGCCACGAAATGAAAATATGATTCGATACAACAGGACAGTGGGATACAAATTATATTGTGCAAACGTATTGCCAAAAGCAA
>DAIPJX010000331.1:0-1545 GCA_036770065.1 Planctomycetota bacterium | reverse complement strand
CTGTGCCCCGAAAACGCCGCAGACCCCCGAAATCGTCATCCCGGCGTCTATACGATAAATCGGGGAAAAAAACGCGCGCAGTTGCCGGGATCCAGGTCGCCTTGCCTGCGCTACGGGATGGATATAATCGTTCAGGAACGGAAAATCCCAACCGATAACGCTATAACATGGTACTTTACAGGAATCTCCCAGACAGTTTTCCGCCGATCTTCCCCAATACCTCGCTTGCCGGCAATCCACGCCTGCCGCCGGAGAGCCCGCCGGTGATTGAATCGAGTTCGTCGTCCGACAATTCGCTCAGCCGCTCGGCAGCCTTGAACAATTCGTCTTCATTGAACGACCAGCCGGATCGGTTCAGTATTTCGACAAGAGCCATATGGTCGGCCTGCATTACTTCGTCGGCAAATGCATTGTCCACCGCCATTTTTTTAAGGAATTCCAACGCATGATCAATTGACATCGCTTTCTCCCATTTGTTTCTCCGCTACCAACCGGGACAGCAAATCGAACACAGCGTCCGGACCCAGCGAATCGATAGCCCCACCCGCCTCGATGACATGGGCAGCCGGCGGCCGCCATATCCTGCTGTTGGACGGCCCGAAAATCGTGATAATGTCAGGACAACCGCCTTGTGCGTTTTCCACCGCGCCCGCAAGGTGCGAAACGCCCGAATCATTGCCGATATACACCGCGGCATTCGCCAGCAGTGCGGCGAGGTCGTCCAGAGAAGGCATGGAAACGAGCCGCGCCCCTGAAACTGCATGGCACAAGCGCTCTCCCAAGCCTGCGTCCGCCTCGCCCTCGGTAACATAAAGGGTGGAGAAATACGGAACATTTTCCCCCGGCGTTTTTATACCGCAGAGAAAATCCGCCACACGGGCATAATTTTCCACCGGCCAATTCTTTGTTTTCCCGCCGGAGCCGGGATGGATTACCGCATAGCGCTTGCCCGGTTCGCCACGGGCGTCAATCCTGACCCGCCCGGAGCCGCGGCACGGGACAGCCGTGTCCTCTTTTCCAATATATGTCAGGAAAGGCCGGCACAACCACGCATACACCGAACAATCTACAGTGGCCGGAGGAACCGCTTCTGCTACGGTTATCGTGGCTTTTGGGGCGAGAAGATGCAGACGCCGTTGAAACAGCGAGGCGAAATCACCACCCGGCCGCCCAATGAATGCGAGCGCCAGGGTCGCATCGCCCAAAAAAACTTCCAGCCTTTTCGGCGGATTTTCCGCTGAATCCGTAAACAGCCAGGAAAAATCCCTGCTCTCCCAATCAAAAAATTCGTCAGCCAATCCATGCCTGGCCAAAAAGTCGCCGCGCTCCCCCGGCGCAGCCAATGCAATACACGCATCAGGAAATGCCGCCCTGGCGCAATTCAATAATGAACGCGTAGCGATAACATCTCCGAGCGCCCCGGGACGCACGACAACGATCTTTTCTCGCACGGAAGTTTTTCACTTTAACGAATTGAACCGCTGGTTATTTGATTGATCAATAGCCACAAACAGAGCCTAAACTAAAACCCCCCGGGAACCGGGG
>DAIPJX010000330.1:0-1554 GCA_036770065.1 Planctomycetota bacterium | reverse complement strand
CTTGACGCCGTGCTCATCCTCGAAGGTATGGGCGCGAAGCCGCTCCAGGTGCAGTGCCGACGACAAGCGGCCCTGGAGGCTGTTGATGTCGCGCTTGAAATCGTCGATAAGTTTCTTCCCCCGGTCGGAGAGGCCGGAATCGGGAGCCTCGGGATCGTCAAACATGAACTCGACGAATTTCGCCTGCGCCAGCGGCGGCGGGAAATACGTCGCGGTCAGGACGAAACAGCCCTCGTACATGGCCTGATGACGGGAGAAATATTCCCGGCGCTCCTGGTCGAGAGCGGCGGATACCTTGTCGGGGAAATGCGAGAACGCCGGGGAACTGTACGACGGACAGGGACGCCGGATGGCGTCGACGTGGATCATCCAGCCGCTGCCGAGCTGGTTGAGGGCGGCGTTGATGAAACGGGAGACGGTGTTTCTGTCGGTGTTGGTGGCGCTGGCGTTGTCGTCGCCCCGGTAGAGCCACGCCGCCATGAGGGAGCCGTTTTTGTTGAGGATCACGCCGTCGTCGACGACTGCGGCCCAATTGAGAAGGTCGGCCACGCCCGGCGCTTGCGACCGATGGCGCTTGAGCCGGGAATCGCGGTAGCCCATGATCTGGTAAATGAGAAGCACACTCAAAAAAATGCCGGTGATGCTGAACGCAAACAGGAGATAGTGCGGCGGTATTGCGGAAAAAGAGGCGATTGCCTGTTCAAGTGGTTTCATGACACGTTTCCTTCCCGCCCCGGAACATGAAGACACAACGCGACACCGCATGAATGCGCACACTACGCGCATCATGGCCGGAGCCGTTTTTTCACGGTTTCGGGGATGTATTCAGGTGATTTTCCAGGGGTCGCGGTACTGCTTCGCCTGGCTGTTCGAATTGCTTCGCCAGGGCGTCGCCATTGGCGGGTAGTATGCCTTGTAGAGACGATGCCGCATGTAGGTCTGGCGCAGCTTCGGATCATGCTTCGCCATCAGCCGCAGAAGGTAGATGGACGAGAACCAGAGAATCGTCCCCGCCACCGCGGCCTTTATATCCCACGCATAAAATATCATCGTCCCCGAAATCAAACCCGCGAACATGACCAACTCGCGATCCCCTCCGAGAAACAGATTGCTTCGCGTCAGCGCCCGGTGGATCTGGACGCCTTCCAGAGTGTCCGCGCTCATCCCAAGCCGCCTCCATCCGCGACCGGCGCGGCAAGCGCGATTTCCGCGCTCGTGCCGAACAGATCGGCCATGATGGAATTGGCGGTGACGAGCAAGGCCATAACCAGGACGATGACCAGCATGGTTCGAAAGAAACCATTCAAATCACCGCCGAAAATGAGAATGCCGCCCGCCACAACAAGACCGATGAGGCCAAACGCATAGGCAACCGGCCCGGTGGCGGAGGCGCGCAAATTCGACAACCACGATTCGTAAGGCAGGCCACCACCTGACCCGGCGCTGGCGAACGCTTCCGACGTGGTTGCGGCACACGCAACAAGAACAAGGAACAATAGGGACACAGTATTTCGGGACATGTTTCCTCCAGTATGTGCAATACTTGAGCAAAAC
>DAIPJX010000177.1:0-5370 GCA_036770065.1 Planctomycetota bacterium | reverse complement strand
CGATCCTGTAATCAGGTAGCATAATATAGCGTTCTAAAGAAAATTTTCCTTAAATCAGGAAAATCGAAGATACATAGGGCATGCAGGTCGGTTATTTTTATAATTCCGGGAAAAATAAATGGTTGCAGATTCCTGGAAATGGAAGGGAAAGGACGGCCGAACGGGCGGACTATTGTATGAGCCGGGCAATTGGGGCGACATGCTCAAATTGTCGTGGCTGTTTTTCTCTGCCCGATGGATACAGGAAGAGTGCGGCCGTCTGGATTATTTTGATCCATTCGCCGGGCAGGCGGGATATCCGCTTGGCCGATTAACGCGCGCACGATATGCCGGGGCCGCGCTGGATGCGCTTTCAGGCGTGGCGGCGTTTGTTGAGAGATCGGTATGGCCGTCGGCGGCGCTTTTTATGCGGCATTCGTTTACGGGTTCGGTTACGGTGTTTGATAGCGATCCTGTTCGGCGCGCCAGTTGGCGGGAAAGCGGCGTTACAGTGGCGGAGGCCGAGTCCGGATGGCAGGCGGCGAAAAATCGCGATGCGGAATTCGATACGTTGTGGTTGATTGATCCGTACGATATTTTGTCTGAATGGCGCGACGCGCTTCCGCTTTTGGTTGAAAAATCGCGCACGGTTACGGTGCTTGTCTATATATACAACCGGTCGGCGGGCAAACCGGAGATGTTTTCCGACTATCGCCTGTTCAGGAACCGGCTGGACGATGCGCTGGAGGGACGGCCCCGGTTGCTTGGCAGAGCCGCTTCGGATCCGTTTCTTCCGCGCGCGCATCATGAGATGCTTTTATTGCCAAGCGCAAGGGCTGCGAAGAGCGGGTCGTTTTCGCGCCTGGCCCGGCAACTCGAAACATGCACCGCGTCGGTTTATGCGGCACAAGAACGGGCGGCGGTGTTTGACAGCATATAACGGAGATAGGTTCCGCTTCCGAATGCGTGCTCGGAGCGGCGGAAGAACGGGTGCGCGTTTGGCGCAACGGATGAAAGGGAGCGGAATATGCCTACCAGTGGAGTAACAACGGCGGTCGAAAAAGCCGGAACCGAGCCTGACGTGGTGGCGGCGGTCCGGAAGTGGAAAAACAAGCGCGGGTCGCTTATCATGGTATTGCACGAAATCCAGAACGCGCGCGGCTATGTGCCTCGCGACGTTGCTCTTTATTTGTCGAAAGAGTTGGATGTGCCGCTGGCGCGTATTTATGAAGCGCTGACCTTTTACCATTATTTCAAACTCGAACCTCCCGGAAAGGCGGTTATTTCCGTCTGCACCGGCACAGCCTGCTACCTCAAGGGAGCGCAGGCGCTGGTCGACGAATTCGTCAAGGAAACCGGCGCCGAGGTTGGTTCGTCCACTCCGGACAAGCTGTTCCATCTTCAGTGCGTTCGTTGCGTCGGCTGCTGCGGCCTCGCCCCGGTGGCGATTGTCAACGGCAAGACGTATGGCAAATTGACTCCTCCCGACATCAAGAAAATCGTTCATGAATGGCGCGAGCATTTCGCCGGCGAAACAGCCGAGGAACAGGCGCCCGCCTGAGTCGGGCTTTGTTCTGAACGGTTCCGCGCGCGAGCCGGTGCGGAGCGGGGAAATTACCGGATTTTTATCGTTTCACAGGAGCGATTCTCATGCCAAAGGTTGATTTGAACGAAATTCGCGAAAAAGAATTGGCGAAGCAAAAAGGGTTTGCCGCGCGGTTGTTTGTCTGCGCTTCCACCGGGTGTATCGCCAGCGGCTGCAAAGCCGTCATGGCGGCCGTCACCAACGGGTTGAAAGCGCACGGGCTGGAAAAGGACGTCCAGATCGTTCCTACCGGCTGCATGGGTCTTTGCAGCCATGGCCCGCTGATCCGCGTCGAAGTGAAGGAACAGGCCCCGATTCTCTATACCGAGATGGACGATATGCTTGCCCGCCTCATGATTGCCGAGCATCTCGAACCCGCCATCAAGCGTCCGGACGCTTTTGAGGGCGTGCCCGACTTTTTGATGGAACACACGCTGTCCCTCGACACTCCCTTTTTCACCGATCAGGTGAAGGTGGTGCTTGCCAACTCGGGGCACATTGTTCCCGAATCCATTGACGACTATATTGCCGACGGCGGCTATAAGGCGCTTGAACGCGTCGTCACCACCATGAAGCCCGAGGACGTCGTCAAGGAAATCCTTGATTCGGGTCTGCGCGGACGCGGCGGCGGCGGATTCCCCACCGGCAGGAAATGGGATCTCACCGCCAAGGTTCAGGGTGATGAAAAGTTCATGATTTGCAACGGCGACGAAGGCGATCCGGGCGCGTACATGGATCGTTCGATTCTCGAGGGCAATCCTCACGCGGTTATCGAAGGCATGATGATTGCCGGGTACGCGATTGGCGCGACCAGCGGCTGGTTCTATGTCCGCGCCGAGTATCCCCTGGCGGTTGAGCGTCTGGACAAGGCGATCAAGGCCGCCCGCCGCTACAATCTGCTTGGAAAAGACATTCTCGGATCCGGCTGGGACATGGATCTCGACATACGTTTGGGCGCGGGCGCGTTTGTCTGCGGCGAAGAGACGGCGCTTATCGCTTCCATTGAAGGCAAGCGCGGCAACCCGACGCCGCGTCCTCCCTATCCGTCCATCAAGGGCCTGTGGGGGAAACCGTCGTGCGTCAACAATGTCGAAACGCTTGCCAACGTTCCCGCCATCATCAATCGCGGCGGTTCGTGGTTTGCCTCGATGGGCACGGAGACGTCCAAGGGCACGAAGGTGTTTGCCCTCACCGGCAAAGTCAACCACTCCGGCTTGATTGAAGTCCCGATGGGCATATCGCTCCGGCGCATTGTCGAATCCATCGGCGGCGGAACGTCGACGGGCAAAAAGGTCAAGGCGGTCCAGACCGGCGGCCCGTCCGGCGGCGTCATTCCGGACAACGAGCTTGATATGGCGGTGTGTTACGAAGAATTGAAGAAAATCGGTTCCATCATGGGTTCCGGCGGCATGATCGTCATGGACGAGGACGACGACATGGTGGATATCGCCAAGTTCTACCTTGGCTTCACGGTGGATGAAAGCTGCGGCAAATGCGCTCCCTGCCGCATCGGCGGCAAGCAGTTGCTTAATTTGCTGGAAAAGATCGCGGATCGGAAGGCGACGAAAACGGACATCGACGATTTGCGCCGACTCGCCGTCGCCATGAAAAAGGCGTCTTTGTGCGGCCTTGGGCAAACTGCTCCCAACCCGGTTCTGTCGACGCTTCAGTTCTTCATGAAGGAGTATGAGGCGCGTCTGCAACCGGAGGCTTCCGGCGAATAGGTTCCTTTTTCATCCATATATTAAAGCCTACAAGGATAGCATTATGATAACAGCCACAATCAACGGTATCCAGGTGAAGGTTGAACCGGGAACCAGCATTTACAAAGCCGCGCATCAGGCTCAGGTGAAGATTCCGACCTTGTGCTACCACCCCGATCTTGCGCCGACGGCGGCTTGCGGCATTTGCGTCGTCAAGGTCAAGAACGCGCCCAATATGGTCCGTGCCTGCACGACTCCGGTTGCCGAAGGAATGGAAATCACGACGCAGGATCCGGAAATCGTCCAGGTGCGTCGTGCCATTCTCGAGATGATTCTCTCCAATCACCCGAATGAATGCCTGACTTGCCTTCGCTCGGGTGAATGTGAACTGCAAAACCTGGCGGGCGACTTTGGCATCTTTTCCTCCAACCTTCCGAAGCTTGTCGCCGATCGCCCGAAGGACACGTCCACCAAGTCCATCGTGCTTGATTCCAGAAAGTGCATCCATTGTGGCCGCTGCACTCAGGTCTGCCAGGAGATGCAGAATGTTTGGGCGCTGTCGGTCGAGCATCGCGGCCTGGATGCCGTTGTCGCCCCGGCGGGCGATATCGAACTTGCGGAAAGTCCCTGCGTCCGTTGCGGCCAATGTTCGGCGCACTGTCCGGTCGGCGCGATTTACGAATATTCGGAAACGGAAGACGTGTGGAGCGCGCTTATGGATCCGGACAAGCATTGCATTGTCCAGATTGCTCCGGCGGTCCGCGTCTCCATTGGCGAATCGTTTGGTTTCGCTCCCGGCACCAATCTCACCGGCAAGCTGTACGCCGCGCTTCGCCGCATGGGCTTCAACCAGGTGTTCGACACCAACTTTGGCGCGGACGTGACTATTATGGAGGAAGCGTCCGAGTTGGTCGAGCGTCTCGCGTCCGGCGGCAAGGCGGCCATTCCGCTCATCACCACGTGCTGCCCGGCCTGGGTCGATTTCATGGAGAAATTCGATTCCGACATGATTGAGCATTTTTCTTCCTGCAAGTCGCCGCAGGCGATTGTGGGCGCGTTGACCAAGAGTTATTATTCGGAGAAAACGGGCATTCCCGCGGACAAGATTTTCATGGTTTCGATTATGCCGTGCACGGCCAAGAAGTTTGAAATTGTCCGCGCCAAGGAAATGTATTCTTCCGGTCAGCAGGATATCGACATTTCCATCACCACTCGCGAACTTGCCCGCATGCTCAAGCAGGCCGGCATCGAGTTCCCGTCGCTTCCGGACGAATCGGCGGATTCCCCTCTCGGCAGCTACACGGGCGCAGCCACCATTTTCGGTGAAACGGGCGGCGTGATGGAAGCGGCGCTTCGCACGGCCGCGTATTTGGTCACGGGCAAGAATTCCGACGAATTGGAATTTGCGCCCATCCACACGATGGAGGGGATTAAGGAGATGACGGTCAAGGTGGGCGATCTTGATTTGCGCATTGCCGTTGCCCACGGCCTTCGCCATGTCGAGGAGGTTATTGACCGCGTTCGCGCCGCGCTTGACGCGGGGCAGGAGCCGCCGTGGCACTTTATCGAGGTCATGGCGTGCCCGGGCGGTTGCGTTGGCGGCGGCGGGCAATTCTGGGGCGTCAACGACGGCATTCGGAGGATGCGCGCCAAGGGCTTGGCTCAGGACGATCGCGATTCCAAGTTCCGTCGCAGCCATGAGAACCCGGACGTCAAAAAGATGTACGAGGACTTTATTGGCAAGCCGCTTTCCGACAAGGCGCACAAGTTGTTCCACACTCACTATCAGGCCCGGCGCCAGTATCGCCGGTAGCGGCGAATGGCTTTCCGCAATCAACGGCAGCAAGAAAAACCCTCTGTGCGACGCAGAGGGTTTTTTGTATATGAAGCGGTTTCCGTTCCGGCGAAAAAAAAGAAAAAAAATCATGGGTATGGCGCGTGAACGCGTGTACCTTGCATTTTGTGGTCGATGGCCATCGAGAACAGGAAAAATAAGGGCTAATCACGTGAACGTCCATTTTTTCCAGCGGCAAAGCGGTAGAGAAAATCCTTCAGTGTTTCGGAAGCGCGGTCGGTATGACGCATCCGGAATCCGGAGGGTCG
>DAIPJX010000329.1:0-1586 GCA_036770065.1 Planctomycetota bacterium | reverse complement strand
GGCGTTTGCCTGTCCCCGGGCGTTTTCACCGAAGAAATCCTCCGTCTACAACGAACGCGCGTACGCGGGACCGTGAGCAAAGAAAACAACGGCAAACGCGGCGCAGACGACAAGCAGGGCAAGTGAAACGATTGCGGCGTAATTCCATATTTGCATGTCGCGTTCCAGGGTCCGGCTGTGATCGGTCGGGGAAAGAAAATACCCAAGAACGGCGCCCGACATCATACCGCCGATATGAGCGGCGTTATCCGCTCCGGCCACCAGTCCGAAGACAAGAATCATCACCGCCCACCGGATCAGTTGGGAACCGAGATACTCGCCTATCTGATGTTTTTTCTTGAAGTACGCGCCCAGCAGAAGCCCAAGAATGCCGCACAACGATCCGGAAGCGCCGGCCGAATTGGACCAGTTCGAAAGGGCCATATTCCAGGCAAAACTGAAAAAACCTCCGGCAATTCCCGTCAGGACAAACGTGGCGAATACTTGCCGAGGTCCCCACAAGCGCTCCGCCAGCCGTCCAAGATCCCACAACGCCCATCCGTTGAACAAAATGTGGATAAGCCCGAAATGCAAAAAACAATAGGTCAGAAAACGCCAATATTGCCCGAACTCGGCGACAAACGGATGGAAATTGCTTCCCATGCGGATGTACGTCAGGGGATTGGCGGTCAATAGACCGAAAATGCCGCCGCCGCGCATGGGAATGCGGTACTGTGCGGGCAGGAAAAAATCGGCGACGAATTGCAGGACAAACACCGCCACAATCATGCCGAGCAAAAACCGGGTCGCGACAAACGGACGCGACAACGTTTTGCGCCACCATCCCCGCACTCCTCCGGCCGCGCGCAAGCGACGCGCGCAGTAGGGGCAGAATTCTTCCGACGGCTTGACCAGGTTGCGGCATCCCGGACAAACTTTCAATCCGTTATGGGCGGTGTTGTTGTTTTGGTTGTTGTTGCGAAAATACCAGTCCGCCATTTACTGCTCCTTCACCAGATCCCACAATGCATCCTGGGTCGCGGCGGCGAACAGTTTATGCCGCATCGCATCGTCGCGGAAAATGGCCGACGCGCGCGCCAAATAGCGCAGCCATTCCGCCTGGCTGTCTTCCGGCATCGCCACGAGCAGGATGAGCCTCACCGGAGTGTTGTCGAGACTGCCGTATTCGACGCCGCGTTTCAGAACCGTCAGGGCCGCGGTCGGATACCGGACGGCGGAAATGCGCACGTGCGGCGCCCCAATGCCAAGCCCGAGGCCGGTCGCCAGGGCCTCCTCGCGTTGCCAGACGGCGGCGGCGACCCGGGAAATATCGGAAATGTTCGCCGAATCGCGCAACAGTTCCAGCGTCCCGTCGATTGCCTGACGTTTGTTTTTGACATCCAGTATGCCGACCCGATCATGGGACAAATACTTGCTGAATTCAGACATTGTAATACGCCTTGTCAAACTGGTTCAATAAAAGATGCGTCCACCGGACGCCGTATTTGGCACTCCCTATTCGATATCCAGCGCCACCCCCAAGGCCGGTCTGCGATATCCCATTATAGTATATCAAGATGATGGCGACGAGGGAAGCATCTTATCGG
>DAIPJX010000176.1:0-5410 GCA_036770065.1 Planctomycetota bacterium | reverse complement strand
ATGTCTGCGGATGCCACTCTCCCGAAGGAGAACTGGTAACGCGCAGTTTGTACGCGATGATCATCCACCAGGTGGACAGGGCATACTGGCACATACTGAAAACAGCGCACCGAAAATGGTAGCGCCGCAATACGGTACAAAACAAAAATCCCCCGCCTTCATCACGAAAACGGGGGATTTTTTCATTGCCGGTCGAAATACGGGCTTTTGCCGCTTACGCTGAGCGGGAAGCCAAGAGCCATGGTGACGTCGGCGTCGAACCACCCAAGCTTGAGCGCGGCGAAGCCGATGGAGAACATCATGCGGTTGTCGATAAACTTGTCCGCAAGACGCGCCGAAGCAACGCCCGAACCAATACCCAAATCAATGCAACCGAACACGCACGGCACATTGCCCGGTTTTTCCGCACAGGCGGGAAAACCGCACCAGCCGCAATTAAGCCCATACGCGGGCGATTTGACGCCGATGACAAGCACCGCGGACGCGGCCATCACGCCTTTGGCGTCGCGGGCGAAGGTGGGACGCTTACCGCCGGACAGTTCAAAAAGCTCGTCCATCTTCGCGGCGATTTCTTCCTTGTGATCCTGGCTGGCCAACAGGATGGACAAATTGTCCAGGCCACGCGTTTTTGGCGCGGTGCGGACGGCAAGCATAATTTCCTTAGCCGCATCCCATACAGCGTCATCACGGATTTCACCTTCTCTTTTCAACATGATTCGTCTCCTTGCATAGTGGGCCTCACCTCACGTCGTTACCTCCCAAACTCCCGCAATCGCTCGATTATAACGTCAACCTCGCCGTCCCGAAGCGACATTGGATTGATATACACGCCGTTCCGGTTTTCCGTATACGCGTAAATGGGAGGCGTTCCTTCCCGCAAAAACGCCTGAAGCGATTCGGGCGAATTCGCCGTATCCGCCAGCGCGACAAAAGCGCGGGCAATCGGCTGTCCCGCTTCGTTCGGGAACGAACGCTCGACCCGGAACACGGGATTCCCGGCCAAACCGTCCCGGACCCTTTTGATCTGCTCTTCGCACCAGTCATGGCGCGCCTGATGATCCATCGTGACGTATTGCTTAATCGCGGAATACAGGCCGACCATTTCCTCGCGTCCGACTTTCATCATCCGGCCTATGCCGTAATTGGGAAAACCGATTTGCGTCACAACGTCGATAAAGGAGCGTTTGCCGACCATAAGGCCGCTGGCTTGCGGGCCTTTCAGATCTTTTCCGCCGCTGAACAAGGTGACGGTCGCGCCCATATTCGAATAATTCCACAAATTTTCCACCGGCGGCAATTGCGCCGCCGCGTCGACGAGAACGGGGACGTTCTTTTTATCCGCGATGGCGATCACCTGCTCAAGCGGCAAAAAACCGGGCGCAACCCAGCCGCTGGCGGCGAAATAGACGGCGGCGGTATTGTCATCGATTGCGTTGTCCAAATCTTCCAGCGTCGGCGGCAGGATATTGTTTGGAAACGACAGTTCCCGGAACGTGGAACCGAGATTTTCGACCACAAGGTCATACGGATTGCGGTGGGCCTTGAACACGACAATGTTGGTCCTGGCGATTTCATCCCGGGACAAATAGAAAAAACGTTTGTTCAGGCGAATCTGAATGGCTGCGGCGACGGCCAGGTACAAGCCGGTGGCTGCGCCGTTCGGAACATATGCCGCTTCGTTTCTGGTCAATTCGGCAATAGCCCGGTGGACGGCTTTCTGCAAATCGCGAATGGGAATAAAACCGTTCGCCGCCTGACGCATGGCCTCAAGCGTCTCGTCCGTCATGCGCGATCCGCCCAACACGGTATATGTGCCGGCCGCGTTGATGATCGGTTGCAGACCCAACTCATGATAAATGCCCATAATAGTACCTCCTGAAAACGATGAAAAACATCTATGTCGACAACGCCTCCGTGTGTATTGTACTTGATTTTCGCGAAGAAAATATAGGATAATTGAAACCAAACGATATTTATTACCGGGGGAAAACAGAAAGGCATACCCAATTATGGCGGATTCCATCATCAACGATTTGAAAAAACTGACAGCGGGCGAAAAATCAAACGGATTCAGCGTACTGCGAGTCGTCGAACTTGCCGGCATGTCGATGGTTGCGATTGAATTGCTCCACAACAAGTCCGGCGCGCACATGCTTCATTTGGGCGCCGACGATGCGGAAAACCTGTTTTCGGTCGCATTCCGCACGCCGCCGCCGGACGATACGGGACTGCCGCATATTCTCGAGCACTCGGTATTGAACGGCTCCGAACATTATCCGGTCAAGGATCCGTTCGTTGAATTGCTCAAAACCAGCCTCGCGACGTTTCTGAACGCAATGACCTACTCCGACAAGACCGCGTATCCGTGTTCAAGCATGAATCCCAAGGATTTTCACAATCTTCTCCGCGTCTATTGCGACGCCGTCTTTTTCCCGCTGCTGTCGGAAGACACGTTTTTGCAGGAAGGCCACCACCTCGAATTCGCGCCCGACGGAACGCCCAGCATCAAGGGCGTCGTCTATAACGAAATGCGCGGCGTCTATTCCAGCCCGAATTCAATTCTCTTCCGCCATCTGCTCCAGGAAGTGTACAACTCCAACGCCTACGGCAAAGACTCGGGCGGCGATCCGAAAGCGATTCCGGAATTGACCTACAAGCAATTCGTCGATTTCCACCACGCCTACTACCATCCGTCCAACGCCTGGATTTTCACCTACGGCAACGTGCCGCTTGAAAAAACACTGGAGATTCTGGACCGGGAATACCTGTCGAAGTTCGACGTCCTCGCCATAGACACCTCGATCGCGCCGCTCGAGCGCTGGCTCCAACCGAAAACGGGCTGCTTCACCTATCCCGTGGACGCAAACGAATCGCTCGACAAAAAAACGGAAATAGCCCTGATGTGGGCGACCAACGATTACCGCGACATCCTCGAATCGCTCGCGATGATGGTGGTGGATTCGTATTTGCTCGACAACGCCGCGTCGCCGCTCAGAAAAGCGCTCATCGATTCAAAGCTGGGAGAGGAAGTGGGAAGCTCCGGCTATGGCGACTGGCAACGCGACACCTGCTTCATCGTCACGCTCAAGGGTTCGGAAAAAGAGCGCGCCGAAGCGGTGGAACAACTTTCTCTCGAAACGATTGCCCGCGAATGCGCCCAGGGCTTCGACCGGGACAAGGTGGCGGCGGCGCTCAGGCGGTTTGAACTGTCGACGCGGGAAATCAAATCGGAATACCCGTTGCAATTAATGGACAGGGTGTTCGGCCCCTGGCTGTACGACAGCGATCCCATCGGCTTTGTTCAAATCACCGACCGGCTGGACGAACTCCACGCGGCCATGGCGAACGACGGACGCTATCTGGAAAAAATCGCCAAAAAATGGCTCATTGACAATCCGCACCGTCTCCGCATGACGCTGTTGCCCGACCCGAATTATATGGAACAAAACGACCGGGAAGCGGCGGATCGGGTCAAGGCCATTGTCGACAGCCTGTCCGACGCGGGCCGCCAGACAGCGGACGAAATCGCCCAACGCCTTCATGCGCACCAGGACGAAGGCAACACGCCGGAAGCGCTCGCCACCCTGCCCCGTTTGGCGAAATCGGACGTCTCGCCCGACCCGCTGCCGCTCGAGTATTCGGTGGATACGGTCGCGGGCCGCGAGTTCGTTCACGTGCCGATGTTTTCGGCGGGGATCAGTTATCTCAATCTCGCCCTCGGCCTGGACGGCATTCCCGACGAGGATATCGAATACCTGCCGCTGTTTTGCGAAGCGCTCGCCAAAACCGGCGCGGCCGGATTGGACTATGCCCAAATGGCGTCCCGCGAAGCGGCATGCACGGGAGCGCTGGATTTCTCGGCCGGCATCGTTTCGCACGTGGACGGTCCGGAAAAAGGCTGGCTGAGGCTGGGCGTTTGGCTGAAAGCACTGGACGCGGACATGGAAAAAGCGCTCGTCGTACTGTCCGACCGTTTGTTCTCGGCCGATTTCACCGATACGGATCGACTCAAGGACATCATCCTGCAATCGCGCATGGGCTGGCGTTCGGAAATCGTGCCGCACGGCAATACATATGCGTCCATGTACGCGGCGCGGAATCTCACAGCCGCCGCGTCCATTCTGGAACGGTTGAACGGCGTGACGCAGGCGCGGTTCATCGACCGACTCGCAACCAATCTGGAAAAACATATCGATGAACTGCCCGGGCGTTTCGCCGCCATGCGGGAACGGATTCTTTCCCGGGCCGGCGTCACGGCGGCGCAAATCGGCGCGGACGATTCGGTCAAGCGCGGCCGGGACTGGCTGTCCGCAAACGCGGACAAATTCGCCGGACCCTCCAAACCAGCGGCTGGCTTTGCCTTGAAAAAATTCGGAGGCGACCGCATCGGCCTGGCATCGCCCGCCGAAGTCGCGTTTGCCGCAACGCCGCTGCTTGCCCCGCCCTTGATGGACAAGGACGCGCCCGCTCTGGCGTTGCTTTCGACCCAGCTCAGCTATGGGTATTTGTGGAATGAAATCCGCGTCAAGGGCGGCGCGTACGGCGCACACGCGCGGTTTGATCCGGCGCGCGGCGTTTTCACCCTGTCCAGCTTCCGCGATCCGAATATAGCCCGGACATTCAGCGCTTTCGAAAAAACGGGCGCGTATATCGCCGCCGATATGGACATGGCGCCAGCATCCGTGGAGCAGTATATCATCGGCGCCGTCAAAACGCTCGACAAACCGCTCCGTCCGCCCACGGCGGTCGCGGTGGCGCTGAACCGTCACCTGGCCGGGGAAACGGAATCATTCCGGAACGAGTTCCGCACGCGGCTGTTGTCGCTGGACGGCGACGCGGTCAAAAGCGCGGCGGCGCGGCTGTTCGCGCACGTGGATGATGCGCCGGGCGCTGTCGTCGCGAGCAGGGAAAAAATTGAAGAGGAAAACGGAGCCATGGCAAAGCCCCTCACAATCGAACCGCTGTGGGACAACGGCATGTAAACGCCGTTCGTTCATTCCGCTTCTACAGAAAAAACAGGCGCCTGCCCGAAGGATGGAGCCTTCCAGACGGCCACACATTCTCGAACACGCATAATGCGCGGATATTCTCTTTTCACATCGGTGTGAAGGGGTGGAGTACCGCTTTTTTCAACGAGAATGTGCACGGCCGACGCATGAGCCGGATGCACTGGGAGTTTTCGCATGGCAGGAACCGCTATCAACATGCCGGATGCGGCGTGTGCGCCGACGAACCGAAAAGGAACAAACACCATGGACGATGACGCGTCTCCGCGCCGAAAAAGCACAACCGGCCGCAAGGCGCTTATCGCACTTGTCGCCATCATTGCCGCAGCCTATTATTTCCTTCCGGAAGAAACCGGGCCGGGAACGGCTCTCTCGGCATTTCCCGACGGCGTCCAGGAAAATGA
>DAIPJX010000328.1:0-1591 GCA_036770065.1 Planctomycetota bacterium | reverse complement strand
GTCATCATATTCAACAAGCTGAAAAAGGAAAATCGCCTATTCGGATAGGCTCTAACACTACAACGCTAATTTGAAATATTGCCCCAATCCCATTGATTTCATACGATTGAAGTTGGGAGCGTATGAGAATCAGGGGGATGGCCATGAGCGATTCGGAGGCGTTTGAATTCAGGGCACGGATGGGCGAGTACCTCGACATGTTCATGCCGGACATAAAAACGGAGGCGAGCCGCAGGCACTTCCGAAATTATCTCTCGGGGCTTCTTGGCGACGCCGAGCGAAAAAATATGGAGCGCATGGCGTACAAGGCGAATGTGCCGGTGCATACGCTCCAGGAGTTCCTCGCCTTTTACACCTGGGACGAGGATGCGGTGCGTTGGCGGGTGCAACGCCTTGTGGCGGAGCGCTTCGCCGATGAAAACGCCATCGCCATAATAGACGAAACAGGCGTTCCAAAGAAGGGTGTCAAGACGGCGGGAGTGCAGCGGCAATATTGCGGCGCCAGAGGCAAGATTGAAAACAGCGTCATGTTTGTCGGCTTGGCCTATGCGGCGGGCGAGTTCCACACGCTGGTGGATTTGGAGCTGTTTTTGCCCATGGAGTGGGCGAAAAACAAAACCCGCCGGCGCGAGGCAGGCATCCCCGAGGACATGGTCCATCGCACCAAGCAGGAGATATCCATAGAGCAGCTTCGACGAGCCCTGTCGGCGGGAATGACATTGCGCTGGGCGACGGCGGACGAGTTTTACGGCCGCAGCTCCAAGTGGCGCAATGATGTCGCGGAGTTGGGCATTTATTACGTGGTGGAGGTTCCCAAAGACACCAAGGGGTGGCTTCCGGAGCACCTCGCCGCCGTCGGCGCGGACTCCCGGGATGCGGCGTACACCTCTCGCAAGGTCCCGGACATGGTGCGCGATGACGGGGTATCCTGGACACCTTATCACGTGAAGAACACGGAAAAAGGCCCGGAGGTATGGGAGATTTTCGCGACTCGCTTCATTCCTTCCGCCAGCGGCGACGCGGAAGAATGCTGGCTTCTGGCCGCACACAATGTCTTGACCGGCGAGATGAAGTATTTTCTTTCGAACGCGCCCCGTGACTGTCCCATATCGACGCTTGGCCATGTGGCGTTCAGCCGCTGGCGGGTGGAACGATGTTTTCAGGACTTGAAAGGCGAGGTCGGTCTCGACCATTTTGAAGTTCACAAATATCGGCCGCTTGTTCGGCATTTACGTTTGGCGCTGGCTGGCATGCTTTTTCTGTCGATGGAACGCCAACGCCTTCGTGAAGCCGGTCCTTGGCTGTGGAGTTCAAAAGCCGTCCGGCAATTGGTGGCGGCGGTTTTGACGGCAAGGAACGACGAGGATTTTCTTTTCCGCTGGTCGGAAGTTATAAGGGAACGGATGTATTACGAGGCGCAACGCCGTAAAGCAACCATCTCTCATGGAAAAAAACGGTTACGACGGCTTGAAGAATTGGGAATCAACGTCGAATTGCTGCCTCGGTTCACTTTTGAAAAAGTAGCGTTGTAGTGCTAATTTTGCCTCTTCAAAAGAATCTGTGGGCGTAATCCGGCATAGGCAATTCGCCC
>DAIPJX010000175.1:0-5428 GCA_036770065.1 Planctomycetota bacterium | reverse complement strand
AGGAGAGATGTGCATGAAAGGCAAAACAGCAATCATCACCGGCGGCGCGCGCGGCATTGGCGAAGCCATTGCAACGGTATTTGCGCGCATGGGCGCGAACATTGTCATATGGGATGTTTTGGAAGATCAGGCGAAGGCTACGGCCGACAAGCTTGCGCAAGCGCATGGCGTCAAGGCGGCGGGTCTTTCGGTCAATGTGACGAAGGCGGATTCGGTCGACGCGGCGGTTGAGGCGGTCGTCAAGGATTTCGGTTCGATTGATATTTTGGTCAACAATGCCGGCATTACTCGCGACGGTCTTATTATTCGCATGAAGGAAGAGGACTGGGACAGTGTTCTTGCCATCAATCTCAAGGGTGTTTGGCAGTGCACAAAGTCTGTCGGGAAGGTCATGCTGAAGGCGCGCAAGGGTTCGATTGTCAACATAGCGTCTGTTGTCGGCGTTATGGGGAATGCGGGTCAGGCCAATTATTCCGCGTCCAAGGCGGGAGTTATTGGTTTGACGAAGACGTCGGCGAAGGAGTTTGCTCCGCGCGGCGTTCGGGTGAATGCGGTCGCTCCCGGTTATATTCGTACGGCGATGACGGACAAGTTGACGGACGAGCAGCGCAAGCGCATGCAGGATTTGATTCCTTTGGGTGAATTGGGCACACCGGAAGACGTTGCGGACGCGGTTGCGTTTCTTGCTTCCGACGCGGCTCGTTACATTACGGGCCAGACCATTAATATTTGCGGTGGCATGGTCATGTAGCTTGCATCACGGTGGTTTTGCGTTATCATCTCCTCCTCCCTTTGTTCTGGGGACGTCCTTGTCGGACGTCCCTTTTTTTGCGGCTATTTTCGCTCCACGGGAAACGAGCGTTTTTGTCCGACAGCTATCGGGGATGACAGCAGGGACGACGAATCGGGATCAAGGAACATATGAGCGTCGGGGTGGGTGCGCATGACGCTGCCGGGATAGTTCGGCGAGACAGCCTGTTCGAGCGAATCCTTGACGCCTTGGGCTTTCCGCTGGTCCGGCACGGTGACGATGAGGCATTTCGATTTCATGATCTGCTTGACGGACATGGAAATCGCTTTTGCCGGAACGTCTTCCAACGTCTTGAACCAGCCTTCGCCCATTTGCTGGCGGCGGCACGCTTCATCGAGAGCAACGGTCAGGTACGCTTCTTCGGTGGTGAAATCGGCCGGCGGATCGTTGAAGGCGAGATGACCGTTTTCGCCAATGCCGACAAACGCAATATCAATGGGATGGGCGGCGATGGCGGCGGCAAGACGCGCGCGTTCCGCGACCGGATCATTCTCCCCGTCAATCCAGGCAAACGATTTGAGGGGAATCGGAAGCTGTGACGCGAATTCCTTCCACAGGACAAGGCGAAAACTTGCGGGATGACGCACCGGCAGCCCGACATACTCGTCCAAATGGAACGCGTTAACCCGGTTCCAGTCGATATTTTCGGCCGCGGCCAAATCGTGCAACACGTCAAACTGCGAAAGACCGGTGGCCAGAATGATATTGGCTTCCGGCTTGATGGCGAGAGCGGCGCGCAGTTTTTCCACACCGGCGGCGGCTCCGGCCTTGCCGCATGCGGTTCTGTCCTGAAATACCGTGACTTCCATTGCGCTTCCTCCTGTGGATTCTCCCGGTCGTCGGCACCCATACTTTATACGCATTTTCCTCATGGAAGCATGGAAGAAAATATTGGGCGATCCGGTTTTTCCCCCGCTTTTCGCATTGCTGTTGGAAAAAACGACGGGATTTCAGTACACTTGCGCGTTGTATTTTTTCTTCACGATTCTCCAGAAAGGCCAGCATGAAGAAACGCCGGGTGCTGTATACATCAATCGCTTTTATTTGCGGATTCGTCATCGCCATGGCGGCCGCGAAAGCCTACTTCGAAAACAAGACGGCAAGCAACGCGCCGGCCGCGCGGACCCTTGCCGCCAGCGACATCGCGCCCATCCTGGCAGCCGCCGATGCGGCGAAATATGAAGAACTCGAACGATTGGGCGAAGAACTTTTCGTCCCCGGAACGAAAATACCCGACAGCGCCGCACTTTTCGGCGATTATGCCGTCGCCAGTTTCGCGCCGCATCACGTATACGCGCTCATGACCCAACTCGGAGGCGAAGCCAGCCGGCGCGTACTCCTCACCATGAACGAAGACGATACCGTCGAATCCTTTATGGCCGAAGAAACACCGATAGCCGCCAACGAATAGTTTGAAACAAAGGTATGCCATGCCATTTCTCGATGATGCAATCAAACAGGTACAAACCGCAATCGAACACAAATTCCTTTTCCGGAAAATCGGATTGCCGTTCGACTATGCGTCCAAACCCGACGATTTCCCGTCCAAGGCGTTCGCCACCGCGAAAGAAGCGCGCGGCAATATTCCGAACCAGTCCGGGCTGGGCGGCGGATACGCGTTCTCCTGCCGCAACCATTCGCTTCTGTTCGACGGGTATTTGCTGCGGATGGAATTGGGCATCGAAGCGCCAGGCGACGAAGCCATTCTCGACCGTTTGATTGGCGGTTTGATTCGGCTCGATACGGTCGCGCCGAAATCATTCCTCGTCGGAGGGCTTGCTCCGGACGGACGCGGATTTTACGCCATGCCGTTCCGGGCCAATCATGCGGCCTGGCTCTATGCCGTTCATCGCGGTCTCGGAACCGCCGCGATCGCGCCGGAAAGCCAGGAAAAATTCCGTTCCATCGCGGGCAAGTGGATCGACCGCGTCCGCCGGGAAAAGTTCAAGCTCCATACCGTCGACAACAAACCCGTGGCCGACGGCGATTTTTCCGCGCCGGATCATGTCGACGGGCCGCTTTTGCTCGCGATGCAGTTGACCGCCGCAATCGCGTCCAACAACGACAAGGATTTTGAAGCATATGCGACGCTGGCGGACGAAAACAATCGCGCCCGGCTTGCCGCCGGTCCCGCGTATACCGAACGCGCGACCATGCCTGAGTTGGCGTTGCGGCAGTATTGTTTATCCGTGATTGCCGCTTCGGATCCCGATGCGGAGCGGGCCGCACTCGCCAAGACACGCATGGCCGAGTATGCGGCGCAAGCGGGCGGGTTTATTCGTCTGTGGCATGAATGGGATGATTCGCTTGTCGAAACGGAAGTGGATTTGAACTGGCGCAATTGCGAGAAGGCGTCGGTTGATGTATCGCCGTTTGGTTTTGTTCCGCCGCCTTCGTGGGAGCGGATGGCGAAGGAGCAACCGCTGGCCGAAGCGATGTCCGCCATGTTGGCAGTGTTGCTTGCGGGCGATTCCGAGTTGGCCAAGCAGTATCAGGACGATATGGCGGAATGTTTATCGACTGTTCCGTGGGACGGCATAATGACATTGAACGCGCTTGCGCCGGCATTGACGGTGCATGCGCGGGGTGTGGAGATGGGGTTGTGGGACGTGGATTTATTTGAGAGTCGCCGTGAACCGCCTTCTTCGGAGATTTCGTTTGCGGCCAAGTATTTGGAGCCGGATTACGATGAGGAGAATCCGGGCAAGGCGGGGCATTCTTCGCCGCCTCCCGGAAAGGCCGGTCAGAAAAGCGGTGATGCGCCGCACAAGCGTCGTCGCCGTCGTCGTCGCCGCTAGCACATTCATGCCGCAGGTGGAAAAACCGCCGCCTTCCATTATGAAAGGCGGCGGCATATTTTTGCGCAAAACAATCGTTACTTCAAGCGAGTCGTCGACATGCCCGCCGGAACAAACGCCTGAAGCGCGTTCCACGTGGCGCGCCCAACAATCCCGTCAGCCTTCAAACCCTGACTCCGCTGAAAAGACGTAATGGCGGAACGGGTCTGCGGCCCAACCTTGCCGTCAATATTTCCATTGTAAAACCCGGCTTCCTTAAGCGCACCCTGAATAGTCCGAACAGGAACGGGAACACGAATAATGTTCGTGTTGGCGCTGGCGCGAGGAGCAGGCGGAGGCGCATACAACTGTTGCTCCCGAGACGACATGGCAAGCGCCTCCAACTCGTCACGCTTGGACGGATAATAATTGTCCTCAATCGCGATGGAATCAATCGGCATGCCAATGGAAGACTCGACCGGCATCTGCTGAACAACAACCGGCGGGCTGTTGCGAATATTCGCAAGCTCCCCATTCACCCCCATAATCCGGGAGTCAAGATCCATCTGCATTTCGTCCATGCGCTCAGTCAAACGCTTCTCACGTTCGCAGGCCGACTGCTGCGTCTCGCAGCCGGAAAAGAGGGCGAGACAGGCTACGCCGCAAACAAGACCGACCAATGAACGCACTGATTTCATAATACGCCTCCTAAAGTAAGGTTTTGCTGATACCATTATCCCCGTTTGGGTTGACACTCATCGATTTCAATACCCCGTATTCATCATATCGTCCAACCGAAAAATCCGGTTCAGCCAAAATCCCCCAATTCCCCATAATTTTAGCAAAAACTCCGGATTTCTCAATAACTTTGGCAGAGGACAATACAGCGCCCGCAATGGATTGGGAAACTCCACTCCTTTACCAACTTGCCGAAAAACCATCCATCCTTTCAAAAAAAATGCTCTTTTTTCTTCCGGTTGGTTTATGCGGAGTATCAATACCCCGATATGGCAGTTAAATCATTCCTACATTATGCGCCGTCACAGCCAGAGCAACAAAATTATGCACGCAATGAATAAACACTGCGCACCAAAGCGATCGCGCATACAATCTGGCAAATGCGAACAATGCGCCCAAAATCGTCAGTGGGACAAGATATTGCAAGCTGAAATGATAGGCGCCAAACAACACGCTTGTCATAAACACCGCCCACGCCGTGCCCGACTCGCGCCGATATGCGTCCATTCCCATACCGCGAAACGCCAGTTCCTCCATAAAAGGTCCGGCCAACACGGTGAAAAACACCAAAAGCATTCGGGACGGCCACGCGAGCAGGTTTTCGAAAATCAGTATGACAATATCCTGCGGTTCCGGCCTGTACACCCAACCAAACCACCGATAGACGGCAGCCATAAAATAATTGTTCGCCCATTCGACATGCTCGGAGACATACAAAAAACCTCCGTACAAAACAAGACAAACCAACCACGCCTGCCAGCGTCCGCCGGTCGCAATGCCGGTTTCGCGCCATGCGCCGCGCTTCCCCTGAATCAACCAGGCCAAATAACAGAATAAAACGACTTTGCTGGCCAGGAGCGTCATAACATACGCGTCCATGGTCGAAAACATGCCAAGCGCCAAAAGAAGCCTGACAGCGGCTATCAAGATAATATCCACCACAAAAAACCGAACAAGGTCCCGAACAAAAAACCCGTCGTCTTTTCGCCCGGAAGATGTGGTGAATAATGGTTCCACAATAAATCCTCGCGTCATATGGAGTATTTTACTTTGCAATTTCCGGTGATTCTACCACTTTTGTCAAGAAATCGCGCAGCGAAAC
>DAIPJX010000327.1:0-1612 GCA_036770065.1 Planctomycetota bacterium | reverse complement strand
TACGTGCATTTTTCCCATTACGTAGGACAAACTTTCCAAAAACACGGCCTCACCCCCCAAAACCACCCCCCCGAGCCATCCTTCACTCATATGACAACTCTTTTTAAAATAAGCAATTGCGATATATTTCATCGCACTTGGACCCGCAGTCCCAATCGCAAAAATCACCCCTCCTCTTTTTTCAGTAAAAATCCTCAAAGGAGGAAGGTAGGCCCATTATGAGCCTACCTTCCTCCTACGCGATACCATCACATGTTTCATTTTTATTCAACGCTCAAAAATCATAGCGCAAGTCCATCCCCGGTTTGAACCAGTCGCTGTCGCTTAACGATTCGACCTTGAAAATCGCCACTTCATTGGTGGCTGAGTGATACATGACTTTGCGCCCCATCGAACCGCCAACGTCTTCGGAAACAACGGGAACACGAAGTTGCGCAAGCACCCCCCGCGCCAACTGAACGTTTTCCCTGCCCAATCGCTCGTCGTTGAACACTTGGCACTCAGCGCCGCCGATGATTTGCGCGACGATGCCGTCCCGCTTTGCGCCCATTTCAAGCAGCATGCGAAAAAGCGCCCTAATGCCCACATTGCCATATTGCGCGGTCATGTCTTCGCGCTTGTCGGTTTTCGGGAAAACAAACTGATTCATGCCGCCAAAACGATTGTTGCGATCGAAAAAAGTCACGGCAACACAGTTTCCAAGCACAGATCGGATGAGCGACGCATCCTTATTCGCCATGGCGTAGCCAGGCTTCAGAAAGAACTGCGTCGGCAAATAGTCCTGTCCAACCATTGTAGGCCCCTTATGGCAAAAACAAATGTATGGCGGCGGAAAACTCCCGCATCCGTTCTTTTATTATCGGCCCTGTTTTCTTTTCATCTTGAGCATTTTTTTAAAAAAAACATTCCCGAACCCCATAAATGGCCGATAACAGAAAGAGCGGAAGCATGTTCGGCAAAGCGAATACTTTACTATCCAATGATCAAATGGAAACGCATATGATGTCTCTATTCCATACTCCAAAACATCTCCTATTGGCGGTATTATCGCTTGGATTGCTTGTTGCGGGCGCAAATGTCCTGTGCGCGGACGCGACTCCCCCGGATTTGATTGACCCGGAGACGCCCGGCATATACGAAAGCGCGAACGAACCGGAGGTAAAACGGAATGGACGCTGGTGGAAGCGACTGCTCGCAACCAAGACGCGAGAAAATCCTTCGCATCCCGTCGAAACGCCCGCTCCCGCACCCGCTCCCGCTCCGCGACAGTCGATGGATATCCCCATCTATACAGTGGCTCCAGAACCTGAACCCATGTCGTTGCCGACGCCGGAAGGCGTGGAAAAATACAGGGCGAAACTTGAGGACCGCCTTCTGGAGCGGTATAACAATTTGCCCGAATTTTCCGGACGGATTGCGCGGGTTCAGGTCATTCTGTCGCGCCCGCCGGAAGTGTCGATGGACGGTACGCTGATTCGGGCCGAGTTTGATCAGTTGGTATATGACAACTGGGGAAAACGAGTGCCTGAACTGGAAAAAGAATATTATGCCGTCACATTCGGAATGGGCGGGGTGCAACAGGTCCGCTCCGATCCCAGTATCCGTATCGGCC
>DAIPJX010000174.1:0-5497 GCA_036770065.1 Planctomycetota bacterium | reverse complement strand
GCCCTTCCCTCTATCGTATACCAAAATATTATAATTTCCACATATTAGGGATAAATATATTTATATTTTACTTGACGAAGCCGATAAATGGTGATAGATATATTTATATCTAATCATCAAGGAGTCGATATGGCGACAGTGATTGAAATTTCCCTTTGCATGGGGAGCTCGTGTTTTGCCCGGGGAAACAACAGGTTGCTTGAAATGCTCGAAACGGCTATAGAAAAGAATAACTGGCAGGAACGCGTTTCCCTGGCCGGCGGACGCTGCCAAAACCGTTGCGGAGAAGGACCGAACATTATCGTCAACGGAACGCTGTACCATGGGATGGACGAAGGAGCATTGCTTGATTTGCTGACGAAAAAAATGGGCGATCCATCCGCAACGGTCAGAATTCGCCTGAATGAAAAATAAATAACGTAACCGGTATATCGGAATACTTGAGAAAGGTCAGGAATGAACAAAGCATTCGATTTCACCCAGGTGGACGCCATCATGACGGCCCACAACAACAACCCGAGTGCCGTCATCGCCATATTGCAGGAAATACAGGAAATTTACCGCTATATTCCGCGCGAAGTGTTTCCGCGTCTTTCCGCAGGCCTTGGTTTGAGCGAAGCGCGCATTTATTCCGTCGCGACGTTTTACGAAAACTTTTCGCTTGAACCGAAGGGCAAGTATGTTATCAAAATTTGCGACGGCACGGCCTGCCACGTGCGCAAATCGATTCCGATTCTCGAACGCTTCCGCCAGGAACTCGGTCTTTCCAAAGATAAGCCGACCACCGACGATTTGCTGTTCACGGTCGAAACGGTGTCCTGTCTCGGCGCGTGCGGCCTCGCTCCCGTCATCACCGTCAATGAAAAAGCCCATCCGGCCATGACGCCGGAAAAAGCATCCGCACTTATCAAGCAGTTGAAAGAAGAGGAGCAGACCAATGTTGCTTAAATCCAGAAAAGACCTGGCGACGCTCCGAAAACAATGCGAAAAAGCGATGAAGGATCAAAAGAAAAAGATCCTGGTCTGCGCCGGCGCGAACTGCGTGTCCTGCGGCGCGTACGAAGTGTACGATGCCTTTCTCGCCGCAATCAAGGACCAGAACGTCCCCTACTCTCTGAGCTTCATGGACGACAATTGCACCAAGGACGCGGTCGGCCTGAAAAAAAGCGGCTGTCACGGCCTGTGCGAGCTTGGCGTTCTCGTCCGCATCGAACCGGAAGGCTTCTTGTATACGCGCGTCAAACCGGAGGATTGCGCCGAAATCATTTCGGAGACGGTCCGGAAAGGAAAACATATTGAACGCCTTGCCTACAACCGGGGCGGGACAATCTGCCAGCGCCAGGATGAAATTCCGTTCTACGCGCAGCAAACCCGATTGACCCTCGATCACTGCGGCCATATCGACCCCGCCTCCATCCGCGAGTACATTGCGGTCGGCGGATACAGCGCGCTCGAGAAAGCGCTGTATGAAATGACGCCCGACGCCGTTGTGCATGAAGTTGAAAAATCGACGCTGCGCGGCCGGGGCGGCGGCGGTTTTCCCACCGGACGCAAATGGCGCCAGGTGCTGCGGCAGAAGGAGAAAAAGCGCTACATCGTCTGCAACGGCGATGAAGGCGATCCGGGCGCGTTCATGGACAACTCGATGATGGGTTCCGATCCGCACCGGGTGATCGAAGGCATGATTCTCGCCGGATACGGCTGCGCGTCCGACGAAGGATATATTTATGTTCGCGCCGAGTATCCGTTGGCGGTCGATCGCTTGCGCATAGCTATCGAGGAAGCGACGGAGTTGGGCCTTTTGGGCAATAACATCCTCGGGACCGACTTCAGCTTCACCATTCACATAAGCCGGGGCGCAGGAGCGTTCGTTTGCGGAGAAGGCTCCGCTCTCACCGCGTCCATCGAAGGCAAGCGCGGCATGCCCCGCGTCAAGCCGCCCCGCACGGTCGAACAGGGCCTGTGGGAAAAGCCGACCGTGTTGAACAATGTCGAAACATTCGCCACCGTTCCCGTCATCATCGACAAGGGCGCGGACGCGTTCCTGGCCGTCGGCCCCAAGCACAGCCCCGGCACCAAGACGTTTTCGCTGACGGGCAATATCGAGAACACCGGGCTTATCGAGGTTCCGATGGGCGCGACGCTTCGCCAGATCATCTACGACGTCGGCGGCGGCATGCGCGGCGACGGCAAGTTCAAGGCGGTCCAAATCGGCGGCCCGTCCGGCGCGTGCCTGACCGAGGAACATCTCGATCTGCCGCTCGACTTCGACTCGCTCAAAAAAGTCGACGCCATGATCGGTTCCGGCGGCATGGTGGTGACGGACGAAAATACCTGCATGGTTGAGCTCGCGCGGTTTTTCATGAACTTCACCCAGAATGAGTCGTGCGGCAAATGCGTTCCGTGTCGCGAAGGCACCAAGCGCATGCTGGAAATTCTGGACCGCATCGTCGCGGGGCAGGGCAAGGACGGCGATATTGAACTCCTGCTCGATCTCGCCGACACCATTACCGCGACGTCCTTGTGCGGCCTCGGCAAAAGCGCCGCCAATCCGGTAGCCTCGACCATCAAGGGATTCAGGAAGGAATACGAAGCGCACATCTACGAAAAGCGCTGCCCGGCGGGCGAATGCCAGGCGCTCAAGAAGATCGTCATCGAAGCGTCGCTGTGCAAGGGCTGCTCCAAGTGCGCACGCATTTGCCCGGTCGGGGCGATCAGCGGCAAGGTCAAGGAGCCGTTCGTCATCGATGCGGAGAAGTGCATCAAGTGCGGCGCATGCCTGGACGCGTGTCCGTTCAAGGCGATCAAGGAATCGGCATAATTGTTCTCTCGTTTTGGGGAAACGCAATGAATAAGAAAAACATAATGACCATCGACGGGATTCCCGTCGAAATCAATGACGAAAAAAATTTGCTGGAACTGATCCGCAAGGTCGGCATCGAACTGCCCACGTTCTGCTATCATTCCGAACTGTCCATTTACGGCGCGTGCCGCATGTGCATGGTTGAGAACCAATGGGGCGGCCTCGCTTCCGCCTGTTCGGAACAGCCGCGCGCGGGCATGGAGATCAAGACGAACACCGAGCGCTTGCGCAAATACCGCAAGAATATTCTCGAGCTTCTGCTTGCCAACCACTGCCGCGACTGCACCACCTGCTCCTTCAACGGGAAGTGCAAATTGCAGGACTTGGCCATGCGCTTCAACATTACCGGCGTTCGTTTTCCGAACACGGCCCAGGCGGACAAGACGGACGATTCGTCCCTGTGCATCGCCCGGGACCACGGCAAGTGCATCCTGTGCGGCGACTGCGTCAGGATGTGCAACGAAGTGCAGGAAGTAGGCGCCATAGACTTTGCCCATCGTGGATCGAAAATGACTATTTCCACCGCATTCGATATTCCCGTGGCGGAGTCGAATTGCGTCGGGTGCGGCCAGTGCGCGGCGGTTTGCCCCACCGGCGCCATAACGGTCAGGAACGATACGGCGGAGGTGTGGAAAGAACTTGATGCGGACGACAATCTCATGACGGTCCAGATTGCGCCCGCCGTCCGCGTCGCCGTCGGCAAGGCGTTCGGCCTGAAGGAGGGCGAGAACGTCATGGGCAAGATTGTCGCCGCCCTTCGCCGTATGGGATTCGATGAAGTGTTCGATACGTCGACCGGCGCGGATTTGACCGTGCTTGAGGAGGCAAAGGAACTTGAGGAAAGGCTCGGAAGGGGTCCCCACCGTATTCCCATGTTCACTTCGTGCTGTCCGGCGTGGATTAATTTCGTCCAAACCAAACAACCGGAACTGATGTCGCACGTTTCCACCTGCCGCTCTCCCATGCAGATGCTGGCATCGGTGATCAAGGAGCAGTACAAGAACGTGTACAAACGGGTTGTTCACGTTGCGGTCATGCCGTGCACAGCGAAGAAGTTTGAAGCGGCGCGGAAGGAGTTCACCCGTGACGGCAAGCCGTTGGTCGATTATGTCCTGACGACGCAGGAACTCATCACCATGATTAAGGAGTCGGGCCTTCTCTTCAACGAACTTGATGCGGAAGCGGTCGACGCGCCGTTTGGCGACATGTCGGGGGCTGGGGTCATTTTCGGCGTGACCGGCGGGGTGACCGAGGCGGTTTTGCGCCGTTTGTCGACGGACAAAACAGCGACCGCGCTTCGCCGCATCGCGCTTGAAGGCGCGCGCGGGATGAAAGGCATCAAGGAATTCGCCGTCATGGTTGGTGACCGCGAAGTTACAATCGCCGTGGTCAGCGGTCTTGGCAATGCGGCGGCGCTGATTGAGAAGGTCAAGTCGGGCGCGGTGCATTATGATTTTATGGAAGTGATGGCGTGCCCGGGCGGTTGCGTTGCGGGAGCCGGCCAGCCGACCGCGCCGGAGGCGGACCGCGCGGTTCGCGGCGACGGTTTGTATGCGGCGGATAAAATGTGCAATATTCGCCGGGCGGAGGACAATCCGCTTATGGTCGGTTTGTATCGCGGCGTTCTTCGCGACAAGACGCACGAGTTGTTGCATGTGCATTATCATTGAGCCGGAATTTTTCCACATGCGTTATTCAACCCTCCGCCGCGTTCCGGCAGAGGGTTGTTGCTTTTCCTTTCGCAAGAATCCGATTGACTTGTCGGTCGGGCCGAACTAGACTCGCCGGATTGTTCGAATGGTGTGTCCGGCCATAGTCAATAGGAGAGATACGATGTCGCATGAACTGTTCAACATCAAGGGCAAAAAAGCGATTGTCACCGGCGGTACGCGCGGTCTTGGCCATGGCATGGCGGAGGCGCTGCTCGAAGCCGGTTGCGAAGTTGCTATTATCGGGTCGTCCGACGGAGTGCACAAGACGGCGGATGATTTCAAAAAACGCGGCTTTTCGGCACATTCCGTCAGAGCCGATCTTGCCAACCGGGCCGAGGTGATTGATTCGTTCGACAAATGCGTGACGGCGCTGGGCGGCGATTTGGATATTCTCGCGACGGCGGCAGGGGTTCAGTACCGCACGCTGGCGGAGGATTTTCCGATCGACGAGTGGGACCGGGTCATCAACGTCAATTTGAACGCCGTTTTCATCCAGTGCCAAAGGGCGGCCCGCATCATGCTGAAGAAAAAGTACGGCAAGATCATCAACATCAGTTCGATGGTTGCGCATTTCGGCGGCCAGACTGTCCCCGCGTATAGCGCGTCGAAGGGTGGCGTGACGCAGTTGACGCGAGAGTTGTCGAACGACTGGATTGGCCGCGGCATTAATGTGAACGCGATTGCTCCGGGATATATGCATACCGACATGTGCGATGCGCTGGTCAAGGACGAGACGCGCGGCCGTCAGATTTTGGAGCGCATTCCCGCGGGCCGCTGGGGCACGCCGGCGGACATGAAGGGCGTGACGATATTTTTGGCGTCGCACGCGAGCGATTATCTTGGCGGCGCCATCATTCCGGTCGACGGCGGCTATTTGGTAAAGTAGCGTTTCATTCCCGGGGTCCGGGGGCGCGTGAACAGC
>DAIPJX010000173.1:0-5540 GCA_036770065.1 Planctomycetota bacterium | reverse complement strand
AACCGCTTCAGCCGGGCAGCGTCTGGCTGCCTGAATATGACCGGGCCCGCATTCGCCTCACGGAAGCGCTGGACCGCTATCCTTTGCGCCGGAACGGCGGCATCGGCGTTTCGGTTCGGGTCGAACCGGAGGATTACGCCGATGTCATGGCGGCGCGGTTCGAGACGGAGTACATGCTCGCGAACACGCTCCTTGTGCTTGCCGAGGGCAGGGGGGACGAGTCGCTTGCCGCGTTGGCGCGGGTTCATTTCGAAAACATGAGTGATCGCGAACGGTATGCGAACGCGTTGTTTGACACGACGCTTGATCGGTTTCAGATGAACGCGGCGGTGATTCGCGAGGAAGTCGAAGGCGGCAATTGGGACAGGGACCAGCCGTTGCCGCGCACGCGGCTGGGCGATGACGAAGGTCCGACGCGTAGCCCGGAGAGGCTGCGCGAAATGCTCAGGAACGGCATGCAGTTGCTGGCGACGGAGTATTTCCGCGCGGGCGACCTGGCTGCCCGCGAAGAAGACGGCGCTCTCGAAGCGGCCGGGTTTTACCGCCGCGCGTATGAGACGTATCAGGCGCTGTACGATCGGTTTGGTTTTACGTACGGATCGC
Organism: Planctomycetota bacterium; assembly: GCA_036770065.1. GTDB lineage: Bacteria > Planctomycetota > SZUA-567 > SZUA-567 > SZUA-567 > JAJBSZ01. Next base: position 4,937 of record DAIPJX010000173.1, on the reverse strand, counting down.
TTGCCATGTTGGGGATGGGGGACGCGCTGGCCAAAATGGGCAGGCCGGAGGACGCGGCCAATCATTACCGGATGGCCCGGAACATTGCCGAAATGATTTCGTCGGAAACCGCCTCCGGCGGCGGACTCGGCATCAGTCCGGAGTTTTGGGGAGAGCGGGCGGGGGATCGCCTGACCGATAACGAAGCGGGATACGGTCTGTAGCGGCGGGGAAATTTAGCCTGTAATTTCCAGGACGAAGTGGTATACTCGCGGGTATATCGGGAAAACCCTTGGGGATGGGAGACTGGAATGGCGTTGTTGAATGGTCCGGATGACTGCGGGCGGCGGCTTGCCAGGTTGCTGGATGCGCAGGTTGAGGTGTGCGGTCGCATACTGGCGTGTTCGGAGAGCCAGCAGCGGCTGGTCAGGGAGCACCGCGAGGACGAGTTGCTGTCGCTGCTTGGGGACAAGCAGAAGATGCTGGAAGAGCATGAGAGTCTTTCGGCGCAATCGCAGCCTGTTCGCGCGCAATGGGAGCGCGACCGCGAGAAAGCCAGCCCGGAGGTGCACGCGCTGGTTGAGACTTCGTGGAGCAACCTTCGGGACATGCTGGACAACATAGTCCGTCTCGAGGACGCCAGCCGCGAGATTCTTGAGGGGCGCAAGGGTGAAGTCAGTACGGACATCAATAAACTGCAACGCGGGAAAATAGTCAACAAGGCGTATGGCGGGGGCATGCGCCCGCCGCCGCAGGCGCGTTACAGCGACAAGCAGGGGTAAGCCATGCAGGACGAACTTTCGCCCGAATTGCGCGAGCTTGGCGAAATTATTCGCGCCTATTCGGCGGTGACGGACGAGTTGCAGCAATCGCACACGTTGTTGCAGGGGCAGGTCGCGCAATTGACCGGCGAACTCAGGGAGAAGAACCGTGAGTTATCCGAGACGGTCACCGAGGTGTCGTCCCTGAAGAATTTTCTGGCCGGAATCATCGATTCTTCCGCCGACGGAATTATCGCAGTCGATCTTGACCGGCGCATTACGGCGTGGAATCCCGCCGCGAACGCGGTCGCGGGCATTTGGGGCGATGTGCCGGAGAATCCGGAGGGCATGTTCCTGCTTGATGTTTTGCGCGGTCCGTGCCGGGAGTTCGGTTTGATGTTGATGCGGAGCCTTTCCGACGACCAGCGGCTTTCGGGCATTGACATCCGTTTGCTTGATCCGTCCGGCAGGATGCGGTATTTTTCCGCGTCCGCGAGTCCGGTTCGCCATACGATGGAGAATGGCGAGACGGGGCGGGTGGGCGCGGTGCAGATTTTTTCCGAACAGACGGAAATGCGGGAGCTTGAAGACAGGGCCAATCGCCAGGACAGGCTGGCCGCGCTTGGCGAGATGGCCGCCGGGGTTGCGCACGAGATCAGGAACCCGCTTGGCGGGATTGAATTGTATGCGTCGAATTTGCGGCGGAAATTCGCCGACGGCAGCGCCGAGAACGCGACGTGCGGCAAGATTATCGCCGCCGCCGCCAGCCTCAACCGGATTGTCACCGACATGCTGACGTTTACCCGGAGCAGGCAGCCGCAGCTTCGCCGGGCGAGCGTTCTTCATGTTGTCCGAACGGCGGCCGATATGGCGGCGAACGAATTGTCGGAACGGAATATTTCGTTGACGGTCGATATCGACGATTCGGTTGGAACGTGGTTGATGGACCCGGATCAGATCGCCCAGGCGGCGCTCAATGTCATTTTGAACGCGGCGCAAGCGATGGGACGGGACGGTTCGATTGACGTTTCCGCGCGGGAGGACGGCCTTCCGGGCGGGGGGCGGGGATTGTGCATTCGTTTTTCCGATGTTGGTCCGGGGATTCCCGATTCGGCGAAGACGAAGATTTTCGATCCGTTTTTCACGTTGCGCAAGGACGGCACCGGCCTGGGCCTTGCCATAGTCAACAAGATTTTGCAGGATCACGGCGGGTCGATTGAAGTGGCGGACAACCAGCCGAAAGGGACGGTTGTGTCATTCAGATTGCCGGAGTAAGTTTTTTTTCGGGGGTGTGCGGAACCCGGTGGACCGGACGGAACGGATAAAGGTATGCCGAAAGACAAGATTGTCGTCGTCGATGATGATGAGTTTATGCGCGATTCGCTGATGGAGGCATTGTCCCGTCCGGAGTGGCAGGTGCTTGGTTTCGGCCGGGCGGCGGACGCTCTCGATGCCGTATCCGACGGTTCGGCGTCTCTTCTTCTGACCGATATGCGCATGCCGGAGATGGACGGCATGGAGTTGCTTCAGGAGGCCAGGCGTCTCGATTCTCGCCTGCCGGTCGTCATGATGACGGCGTTCGCCACCATCGAGACGGCTATTCAGGCGATGAAGAACGGCGCGTTCGATTACGTCATGAAACCGTTCAAGGCGGAAGAGATTGATTTGGTCGTCGACCGCGCGCTTGAGCATCACCGGTTGTTGACCGAGAACGAGTTCCTCAAGGACGAGTTGGCGAAGAAATTCAAGACCGCCGATTTCGTCGGCAAGAGCCGGGCGATGAAATCGGTGTTTGATGAAATTCGCCAGGCGGCCCCCAGCAGCGCCACCGTGTTTATTCGCGGCGAATCCGGAACGGGGAAGGAACTTGTCGCCCGTTCCATTCACGCGCAGAGTCCGCGCCGGTTGAAGCCGCTGGTCAAGGTCAACTGCGCGGCGTTGTCCGCCGGCGTGCTTGAGAGCGAGCTGTTCGGCCACGAGCGGGGGGCGTTCACGGGAGCGGACAAGCGCCGTATAGGCCGTTTTGAAATGGCCGACGGCGGCACGTTGTTTCTCGACGAAGTGTCGGAGATGGATTTGAACCTCCAGGGAAAACTGCTTCGGGTGTTGCAGGAGAAGGAGTTTGAACGGGTCGGTTCGTCCGAGACGATTTCCGTCGACGTACGGATTCTTGCCAGTTCCAACCGTGATTTGGAAAAGAGCATCGCGGCGGGCGAGTTCCGCCAGGATTTGTATTACCGGCTCAATGTGATTTCGGTCGAGCTGCCGCCGCTTCGCGAACGAAAGAGCGACATTCCCGCTCTTGCCAGGCATTTTCTTGAGCGCTATCGCCAGGAGGAGGGTGCGCGGGTGACGGATATTTCCGACGAAGCGCTGGGGATTCTGTCCCGGTATGATTGGCCCGGCAATGTTCGCGAGTTGGCGAACATCATGGAGCGGCTGGTCGTGCTTGGCCGCGACGACGTTATCGGCGCGGCGCAGGTGGAGAGTGCGCTCCCGAAGTCCGCGAGCCGTTTGGCGCCCTCGGCATCGGACCCTGTTTTCGCGCCGCGTCCCCTGGAGGAGGTTGAGCGGGAGTTTGTCGAGGCGACGCTTCGCCATTTTGGCGGCGCGCGAGCCAGGTCGGCCGAGGCGCTTGCCATCAGCGAGCGGTCGCTTCGCGACCGGTTGAAGCGCTGGCAGGAAAGCGGCTTGATGGGCGATATATAATGGCCGCCCAGGAAAAGCGGCTTGACGCCGCCGATATCGAGGTGACGGGTCCGGACGGTCTCTCCGTGCCGATGCGTACGCTGTATCACGATGTGTCGGCCGAGCGGGAGTTGCGTATTGTCGTTACGCCCGATCGTATGCGCGTCTATATTCGTCATATTCCCGGCGCGTTGTTTTCGGGTATTTCCCGCGAAGCGATTGTCGAGTTGTTGCATGGCCTTGGCGTTGTTTCCGGTCTTATCGATCCTGGTCTCAACTTGTTCGTGTCCATGCAGAATTCCCCCACGCCGCTTGACTGTTTCGTTGAAATCGCCCGTGGCGAGCCGCCGCGCAAGGGTGAGGACGCGACGGTGGAATTTCACGTCCAGCCCACCAGTTACGAAGCGCGGTATGACGTGGCCGACGACGGGCAGATCGATTACAAACAGTTGAATCTGATCGAAAACTGTTTTGTCGGCCAGCGGGTCGCGACGGTTATTCCTCCCGGTCCGGGTCGTCCCGGTTCCGATGTTTTCGGAATGGTTGTTCCGCCGATTTCCGGCAGCCATGTCGTTCTCAATCCCGGCCGCGGCATTGTGGTCAGCGCCAACGGGCGCGAGTACACGTCGGAGATGGAGGGTAGGCTCGTCTATGAGCATAATGTCCTGTCGGTGAACGGCACGTTGGAGATAACCCGCGATATCGATCTTTCCGTCGGCAACGTCGATTTTGTCGGCAGGGTTGTGGTCAAGGGATCGCTGTTGGACGGTTTTTACATCAACGCCAAGCGCGGGGTCGAGATTTCCGGCGACATGGGCGCTGCGCGGATCACGTCGGAGGGCGACGTCAAGATTGCCGGCGGGGTCAAGGGCAAGAGCGTCGCCGCCATCGCCTGCCGCGATTTGAACGCCCATTATATTGACGACGCCACGGTGGAGGCGACGGGCGATGTTCTCGTCACCAAGGAAATCATGAGTTCCAGCGTGCAGGCCATTGGCCGCGTCGTGGTCTCGAACGGCGCCATTATTGGCGGGGTTGTGTGCGGTTTTCGCGGGGTCGAGGCGGACACGATTGGTTCGGACATGGGGGTTTCGACCCGGATTGTATCTGGTCTTGACTGGACGGCGGAGAACAAAAAGGCCGATATCCGCGCCCGGGTGGCGGAGTATCTTGATCGCATTCAGTCGTCCGGGGTATTGCTTGAGCCGCTGTTCAACGATTCCGAAATTGCCGGCCGCCTCGGTACGGATCAAAAGTCGATGTTGTCCGAACTGATAGCCGAGTTGCGCGACATTCGAGAGCATTTGGTTGAACTTCTGGATGAGCGCGCCGCTATTGGCGGTCATCGCCAGGAGGGCATGACGGATCAGGTTAATGTGAAGAAGATTGTCCATATGGGCGTTCAGGTCAGATTTTCCCAGGTGGACGGCGAGGTGAAGGATGCGATCAAGGGTCCGTTATCGCTTACGCCCGATTCCACGTCCGGCGCGATGCGATTCGGAGCGTTTA
>DAIPJX010000172.1:0-5540 GCA_036770065.1 Planctomycetota bacterium | reverse complement strand
AATACCGGAATGAACCGGGCGTATTACATCATGCCGCCCATGCCGCCCATTCCTCCCATTCCGCCCATGCCTCCCATACCGCCTCCGGGGGGCATCATCGGAGCGCTCTTTTCGGGAATTTCGACAATGGCGCAGTCGGTCGTCAGCAACAGACCCGCAATCGACGCGGCGTTCTGCAAGGCCGAACGAGTCACCTTGGTCGGGTCAATAACGCCCATGGCGACCAAGTCGCCGTATTCGTCCGTCGCCGCGTTGTAGCCGAACGACCCCTTGCCCTCGGCAACCTTCTGGACAATGATCGCGCCTTCCTTGCCGCCGTTCTCGGCAATGGAACGGAGAGGATACGATACGGCGCGGCGAACAATGTCAACACCCGTCTTCTCGTCCTCCGACGCCGTCTCGACAGCGTCCAACACTTTCATCGCGCGAATAAGCGCCACGCCGCCGCCGGGAACAATGCCTTCCTCAACCGCCGCGCGCGTCGCCTGGAGAGCGTCTTCAACACGGGCCTTCTTCTCCTTCATCTCCACTTCGGTCGCCGCGCCGACATTGACCTGCGCCACGCCGCCCGACAACTTCGCGAGACGCTCCTGCAATTTCTCGCGATCGTAATCGGATGTGGTCGCGTCGATTTCGCGACGAATCTGTTCAATGCGGCCCTTGACTTCGTTCGCTTTCCCGGCGCCTTCGATAATGGTGGTGTTTTCCTTGTCCACCACGATTTTCTTCGCCTGGCCGAGCGCGGCAACGTCGATGTTTTCCAGCTTCAGACCGAGATCCTCGAAAATGGCCTGGCCGCCGGTGAGAATGGCGATGTCCTCAAGCATGGCTTTGCGGCGATCGCCGTAGCCGGGCGCCTTGACGGCGCAGACATTGAGCGTGCCGCGCAACTTGTTCACGACCAATGTGGCGAGCGCTTCGCCGTCCACGTCTTCCGCAATGATGAGGAGCGGGCGGCGGGACTGGGCGATCTTTTCCAGAATCGGCAACATGTCCTTGACGGACGAAATCTTCTTCTCATACAAAAGAATGTAGGCGTTCTCGAGATCCGCCTCCATGTCTTCGACCGACGTGACGAAATGGGGAGAAAGATACCCGCGATCGAACTGCATCCCTTCAACCAGGTCGATAGTGGTGTCGAGCGCCTTGCCCTCTTCAACCGTGATGACGCCGTCCTTGCCGACCTTGTCCATGGCTTCGGCAATCTTGTTGCCGATTTCTTCGTCGCCGTTGGCGGAGACGGTGGCGACCTGGGCGATTTCCTTGTTCGCCTTGACCGGCTTGGAAATCTTCTTCAACTCGCCGACAATCGCGTCGACCGCCTTGTCGATGCCGCGCTTGAGAGCCATGGCGCTGGCGCCCGCCGCGACGTTCTTCAAGCCTTCGTCGAAAATCGCTTCGGCCAAAACCGTGGCGGTCGTGGTGCCGTCGCCGGCGACGTCCGATGTTTTCGACGCGACCGACTTGACCATCTGCGCGCCCATGTTCTCGTACTTGTCTTCGAGTTCGACTTCCTTGGCGACCGTCACGCCGTCCTTGGTGACGGTGGGCGAACCGTAGGATTTTTCAATAACAACATTGCGACCGCGCGGACCAAGGGTCGTCTTGACGGCCTGGGCCAATTTTTTCACGCCGGCACGGATGCCTTCCCGCGCTTCGGAATCAAACGCCAATTTTTTAGCAGCCATAATAATGCTTTCCCATATGCAGTAGTCTCAATAAATAAAGGTACGCAACCACGACGCGGCGTGTTATTCGCCAACCACGGCCAACACATCGTCTTCACCCATAATCAGGTATTCTTCGCCATCGACCTTGATTTCGGTCCCGGCGTAGCTGGTGAAGAGAATGCGGTTGCCCTTCTTGATTTGCATGGCGCCGCGACTGCCGTCATCAAGCACTTTGCCGGGGCCAACTTCCACCACTCTGCCTTCGCGCGGCTTTTCCTTGGCGGAGTCGGGCAGGACGATGCCGCCCTTCGTCTTTGCCTCCGCTTCCAACCGCTTAACCAGAATTTTGTCTCCCAAAGGTTTAACTGCCATTTGCCTATTCCTCCCAAAATTGAAAACACAAAGGAAAACTACCAGTTCCATTTTATGAAAGCTTGTGCGATTCAAATCAGAATTGAACTGCATCCGCACAACAAGAACCAAATACAAAAGACACATTCGTCAACTTATAATGCAAAATAAGTGCCACACAATATTTTTTTTGACAGTTTTTCCTCAAAACAATCAATCTCATTGCCATAAAAAGAGTTAATGATTATGATTCGCCCCGCCAAGCAGGACATTTCGTTGCTTCAGGCATGGCGACCGAGTCATTTTGACATGGTAATGCCACGGGTTCAGTCTCGGTTTTCATCCAGCGCACGCATTGGCCTCACTTTCATTCCAGTTTTATTATAGGAAATTGGCTATATATTGACATAGTATAGAAGAAGATCTACAGTTTTATTACGAGTGTCTCTCAAAAAACATCCAGTCAGGTATGCTGGCTGTTTCGTTTTTGCGATTTGCACGGCAGACCGATCTGTCTTGCAACAGCGTTGCCGCTTTTGCTCAGGACGAACGAAACGATTCCTTATTATAGACATGGCAGGGTAAAGGGGAAGCACATGGAACCGCAATCATCATCGCGCAAGTACGAATTCAACTGGGACCTTATGGGAACGGACCTGGATTCCGCCCGCGAACAACTGGGAACAATGATGAGCATGGAGGCGTACCGTTTGTTTCAGTTCACCATGCGCGATGTTTTGGAACAACATTACGGCACGGAAGCCGCAGACGACATTTTCCGCGAATCCGGCGTTTTGGCGGGAAGGAATTTTTACCATCGTTATTGCAGCGCCGCCGGCGATATCAACGAACTGGCGAAAATCGTCCAGGACAAATTCCGTGAAATGGCCATGGGCATTGTCCGGTTCGAAAAAGTCGATCTGGAAAACCTGACCTTCCAACTCACCGTTGACGAAGATCTCGACTGTTCCGGCCTGCCGGACACCAACGATCAAATCTGCGTCTACGACGAAGGCTTTATCAAGGGACTGCTCGACGCGTTCACCGGCCGCGATTTCCAGGTCAGGGAAATCGACTGTTGGTGTTCGGGCGAGCGTACATGCCGGTTTAGCGCACACTTGACGGGCGATGAAAGTGCAAGTACAGCGAATGCGTGATCTCAACGATGCCTGCCCAACCGGAACCAGACCGGATGCGGAATTGATCCTTAATCATGTCCAGGAGCTTCTCCAAAGTCCGCGCCTCCCGCAATTGCCGCCGGAGTTGGCCGGCAGCAAGGATATGCGCGACATCCATGACTACCTCGCCACGGTTCGCCAGCAACTCGCCGGCTATGCCAAAGGGGATTTTTCGAAAGAAATAACCCTGCGCGGATCAATCGCCGGCCAGCTTAAATCGCTCCAGGCGAACATGCGCCACCTGCTTTGGCAAATACATCAGGTTGCGGGCGGGGATTTCACCCAACGCGTGGATTTCATGGGCGAGTTCACCGAGACGTTCAACAAAATGGTGGTGCAGCTCGATGATGCGCGAACGGCGCTCAAGCAAAAAGAAGAAGAACTGGCAAAGCTGATGCAGGATCTGGAAGAGGAAGTGGAAAAACGGGGCGCGGCTCTCACCGCCCTAAGCAAAAGCGAAGAATCGTTCAAATACCTTGCCGAACACGATCCGCTGACCGGCCTTTTGAACCGGCGTTCTTTTTTCGCCAAAGCCCAGCTTGTCCTGTCCCGCAGCGCGGTCATGGCGGAAGAGTCGTCCCTGATCCTGATGGACGCGGATTATTTCAAAAAACTCAATGACACCTACGGCCATTTGCAAGGCGACCGCGCACTGAAACATATCGCCGACGCCGCATCGTCCATGTTGCGCGCGGACGATTTGATCGGCCGCTTCGGCGGCGAGGAATTTGTTTTGCTCTTCCCCCACACCAATGCGGAACAGGGAAGGCTGGCGGCGGAACGCATTCGAAAGCTGGTGGAGATGTCGCCGGTGCAGATAGAGGAATGCTCCGTGCCGATAACCGTTTCCATCGGCGTCATTTCGATACCGCCGGGCAAAATCGACATGCCGGGAATAAATGTCCTCGATTTCGCCCTCGGCCTGGCGGACGAAGCGCTGTACAAGGCGAAAAACAACGGCAGGAACAACGTCGTCGCCGCGAAATTTCCCGACGAAACGCCGCCCCCGGCCAATCCGTAAAAAAAAACAGGGAAACGAACGCGTTGCGCATCCGTTTCCCATCCTCTCCCAACGCTCCCGAACGCAGTGGGGGGCGCTTCTACCACTGCGCTGACACATCCAGAAGATTCTTCACGTCTCCTCCGGAGTTGACATCCAGCGAATAACCAATGTCGAATGACTGGAACTTCAAGCCGAAACCGGCGGTTATGCCGAACCTGCCCTGTGAAAAACTACCGTTCCGAACCATAGGCGTCGTCGCGCCGCTGCTGGAATAGGACGTATGGTCGTAATACAAACCGCCCCTGAGAGCGAGCATTTCGGGAATGACCTGCTGTTCGACGCCGGCCGACATGCCCCAGGAAGTATCGTGCTCCTTCAAGGCGCGGGGAATGTCCGTCCTGATTTTTTCATACCACAAATCGCCCAAAAGAAGCGTGTACTCGGAATACTGGTGGGCAACGCCGACGCCCAAACCGTACCGGTCGAAATCGCCCGAATCGCCGCCGACCGCATACCCGCCCTTTTCCTTGTACGAACCGGTTGAATAATTGATTGTTCCGCCAAACGTGGTTTCGTCGCACCAGCGGTAAATCGCGCCAAGCCTGAAATCGCCGCCGGTGAACGTCCTGTCCATGAACGCGGCGCCGGTGAAGGGATCCGGGTCGCTTTTCCATTTGCCGTCATACAGCGCGACCGACACGCCGCCCAATAAGTCATCCAGCAAATGCAGGCCATACGCCATTAAAACACCGGTCTGGTTGCGCTTCATTCCCATGCCGCCGGCGTCGGAATATCCTTGCGTCTGGAGGAGAGCGCCAACCGACTGGTTCGGGCCGGACACCGGATGGATGCGGTCGAGATTGACCGCGCCGCCCACCCGGAACGTCACCTGGCCAGCGTCGTCGGCGCCGTCGTCAAGCCAGTCGTAGCCGAGGCCGATATCGTACGCCGCGCCCCGGAACGCGCCAAGCGCGGCCGGATTGGTCCCGAGGGATTGAACGCCGTCGGCCAGGCCGCGGCCGCCACCGCCCATGGCCATGGCTCTCTGGCCCTTGGGGGAGATGCTGCCGATGCCGCGCATGGTGTTCACATAAAACTCCTCACCCGACCAGGCCGGAAAAGACGCGACGCATGACAGCGCCAGGATCAGGCAGGGACAGATGAGGGATTTTCGAATAGCCGTCATAAACTCACTCCAGGACAAACGCATTCACCCGCTATTTACCCGGCGGGGAACACTTCCTTTCAAAAATATTTCCGCCGCAGCGCACATATGAAAATGTCCCGGATTTTTATCAGGGTCATTTAATTCTCTTGAATCACTTTCGGTAAAAGTTG
>DAIPJX010000002.1:23852-47072 GCA_036770065.1 Planctomycetota bacterium | reverse complement strand
AGGAAATAACTATAGCAACTTTTCCGAAGAAACGCAGCTATAGCGCATTCGTTAAAGGCCCCGGTGCAACAGTTGTTATCCGACAAGCCCTAACGGCCCGAAAGGGCGGGGCGCGCGCGCATTTCGCGGCCTACCCGATTGACAGAGGGTAGGGCGGCGGCGATACTTGAATCTTTGCCGAAGCAGGCGCGAGACGGCCGAACGTTTCGGGCCGCTTCTTTTATTGTGGATACGCTGCCCCATGAATTCCGAAGGGAACACGTTGTTTGAGGAGGCGCTGGCGCTTTTGGAGGAACGTCGTTTTTCCGAAGCGGTGGACGCCTTTTCGCGGCTGGTCGCGCTCAGCCCCGATTTGATCGGAGCGTACGGAAATCGTGGGCTTGCCTATCTCAACCTTGGCCTGGACGACGAGGCGCGGGGCGATTTCGAAACCGTGTTGCAGTTGGACCCGGACGATGCGATGGGGTATAGCATGCTGGCCGAGGTCGGCCGGTTTCACGACGAGCCGGAAGCAACTCTGGAGCACGTGACGGCGGCGCTTGAATTGAACCCGGACGAGGCGCAGGCGCATTTTATACGCGGCTGGCTGTTTGCCAGGGCGGGCCAGTTCGATATGGCGGTTGAGGATTTGGAGCGTTTTCTCGAGCTTGCCGGGGAGAACGAGGATATTCAGGATTTCTGCGACGCGTGCCGGATCCTGGCGGAAGACGAACCGGAGACGGAAGAGCGGATGCTGTCCCGGGCGGAGTTTACGGAAGAAGTTTTGGGACAGTGCGGGTGGTCGTTCGATTATTCGCATAATCCCTTTTGGGAAGAACAGGGTTTGCCGTGCGCGTATGCGCACTGCATCCGAAACCGTCCCCCGCTGTCGCCGGAAACGCCGGGAGGATGCCCGGTGTTCGGCTACGCCTGCCCCGGACAGCACGAGCAGGTGGAATGGTGCAAAAAACGATAATTAACAATGAACAATTAACAATGAACAATGGCGGAAAATTCTTGCATTCAAGATGCGAGCGCTACCACGCTCTCTCAAACGATGCAACGGTGTGATGCAAAGCGCGCGGTAGCGCGCGATTGATGATGCAAGAATTTTCCGCCATTGTTCATTATTCATTGTTCATTGTTAATTGGCAGTTCAAGTGTATGCGAAAGGATTATTGTGGGAGAGATACGCCTATCCTGCTTTGCCGCGCCGTGGGGCGGTGAAGGAACCATCCAGGCTATTACCGATGTCGCGGACGCCGGGTTTGAAGGATTGGAATTTCCTGCCGATGTGGTGCGCCGGTTCGAGGACCGGTTGCACGTGTTTGAGGAAATTCTCGATACAGCCAATTTGAAATTATCCGGGCTATTGCAGCGGGTCAATCTGCTGGACAAGGAAACAGCGGACGAACAGGTGGAAAAAGCAGCCAACTCCGCCCGTTTCGCCGGCGCGACCGGACGCGGCAATCTTGTCATCACCCAGGCCGACCCGGTCGGCGCTCCCCTTTCCGACGACGACTGGCTGACGGTGGCGGCGATTGTCGAGGAGATAGGCTTCCGCTGCCAGGATTTCGGCATCAGTTTATGTTTTATGCCGAGGGCGCGGCATTTGGGCGATTCGGACAAGGATTTGAAACGCATCCTCGCCATTACGAATTCCGAGGTCGTGGGCCTTGCCATTGACACGGCGGAACTTGTCCTTGCCGGAATGGACCCCGCCAAAGTGGTGAAAAGCCATCGCGAACGCTTGAAATCCGTTCGATTCCGCGATGTGTCCGGATCGAAACGGCGGGCCGACGTCACCAGTTCCAAACCAGGTTCGGCGCCGCAATTTGGCCGGGGCGCGGTCAATTTCGAAGCGGTTTCCAAAGCGCTTATCGACATCAAATACGACGGCTGGATAACCGTCGATGTGACCGGCGAAGCCGCAACGCCCCGCGAAGCCGCGTTGTCCGGATACAGGTTTATTATGCGCCGTTCGGGCCTTTTCCCGTATTGACGGACAGCCCAGGCGAGCGGGTCGCGCGTATGAAAGCGAAAATGAGCGGGGTGCCCGGACCGGAATACGCATTGATTGACTGCGGCGATTGCGGGCGGCTGGAACGGATCGGCGGCGTGCTTGTCGCCCGTCCCGCGCCGGCGGCCGAATGGCCGAGAGCGCTTCCGGATTCGGAGTGGAAAAAAGCCGACGTGACCTTTTCCCGCGAGCACGGCTGGCGGGGCGAAGCGCCCGAGGCGTGGCGGGTTCGGTTGAACGATGTGACGCTGCGGCTGCGTCCCGCGTCCGGCGGACAGATCGGCGCTTTTCCCGAACACGCGAACGTGCGCGGGCGGCTTGAAAAAATTCTTGTATCGAAACGCCCGACAGACACAGGCTGGCGGGCGCTTTCGTTGTTCGGGCACACCGGGCTTGCGACCCTTTCCCTGGCGCGGGACGAGCGCGTCATAGAGACGGTTCATGTGGACGCGCAGTCTTCGGCGGTTCGGCAAGGCAAGGACAATGCCGCGCTGTCCGGCCTTTCGGACGCGCGTATTCGCTGGCTGGTCGACGACGCGGCCGGCTTTCTCGCCCGGGAACGCCGCCGGAACCGGCGGTATGACGTTATCGTGGCGGATCCGCCCGCCTATGGCCGCGACCGGCGAACGGGCGGCGAATGGAAGCTGGAACGGGATCTCCCCGGACTGGTCGCGATGATGAACGATGCGCTGTCGCCGGACGGCGTACTCTGCCTGAGCTGCCATCCGGTCGGCCGGGACGCGAAACGTTTGCAATCCGCGGTGACGGCGAACGCGCCGTCGCTGCGCCCCGTCTTTTCGGAAAGCCTCGCCTTGTCCCCCGAATCGGGAGCGCCGCCCCTCCCTCTCGGGCTTTTGGTCATTGCGCAAAAATCAGCGTGAACGGTCGGCGGCCAGGCGTTCGGCCTCCATAACCAGCCGGTCGACGGCCGAGTCCTTTTCCACCTTGTCGACGACATTGCCCGCGATAAACAAATACATCACTCCGCCCGCCGAGGCGATGCCGCAGTCGGCGGCCTTCGCTTCGCCCGGACCGTTGACTTCGCAGCCCATGACGGCGACCTGAAGGGGCGCTTCGATATGGGCCAGCCGCGCCCGCACCTGGCCGACGAGATCGGCCAGCGCAACCCGGCAGCGTCCGCAGGCGGGGCAGGAGACAATCGATACGCCGCGTTTTCCAAGGCCGAGCGAACGGAGCAGTTCCCTGCCCGCCTCTACTTCGCCGGGCATGTCGCCGGTGAAGCTGAAGCGGATGGTGTCGCCGATGCCGTCCAGCAGGAGGGAGCCGAGCGCGGCCGCCGATTTCAGGAGCGATTCGCTTTTCGGCCCGGCGGCGGTCACGCCCAAATGAAGCGGGTAGTCGGAGCGGGCGGCGGCGATCCGGTTGGCGCGGACGGTTCCGGCGGCGTCGTTTGTTTTGAGGGACAGGACGATGTCGTGGAATCCCATGTCTTCCATTTGACCGGCCCAGAGCAGCAATTCCTCGGCCATGGCGTCGGGCAGGGGCATGCCGCCTTCGTTGCCGTTGCGGTGGAATATCGAACCGGAATTGCCGCCGATGCGGATGGGAATGCCTTTTTCGCCGGCGGCGTCGACGACCCGGGCCAGCCCGTCGGGCGACATGTTGCCGGGGTTTATGCGTATTTTGGCCGCGCCTTCGCGGATTGCCGCGACGGTTGTCCGCCAGTCGAAATGAGTGTCCGCCACCAGCGGTACGGGCGAACGGGCGGCGATGCGGCCGAAAAAGGGCGCGCTCGCCGCGTTCGGCACGGCAAGGCGGACAATGTCGCACCCGAGAGCGTGGGCGGCGCGTATTTCCTCGAGCGAGGCGTCGATCCGTTCAATCGGCGAACGCGTCATGGTTTGTACGCTGATGCGGGCGTTGCCGCCCATGGGTGTTTCGCCGATATGGACTTTTCGGCTGCGCCGTCGTTGCATGCCGCGAATCCTCCGTGTTCCAATTGCATTTTCCAAAAAATCCATTATAATGATCAGGTTGGGGCGGGCAATGATTTCCGTCCCCGAATCTGATCGTAGCGGAGACTGTCTTGGCTGAAAACAAAACAACGCCAGCCGCACAACCACCACATCCATCGTCGCGCAACAACGCGTCTGTGCGAGGTCGGGCGCTTGGGCGTATTCCGACGACGTTGTTGTCCCTCAATTCGCTCAATACCGACGAGCGCCGGTCGTCGCTTCTGGAAGCGGTGGATTCGTTCCAGCAGGGGCTTGTGGTCCGGCCGCAGGATACGGGTTGGGTGAATGTGCTGGCGCGGACGTTTTTTTCCTATTCGGCGGACGATTCGTCGCCGTCGCGCCTGGCGTGGGAGGCGGTGATTCGCGGGTTGTCGGTTATCGGGTGTTGCGATCGCGACAACCTGGGCGCGCTTGGCGAGATGTTTGCGGCGGGCGACGCGCTTGGGGTGCGGACGACGGTTTCTCTCGAGACGAAGGCGTTTGTCGAATCGTATGCCGACCGCGAAATCGGTTTTCCCGGCGAGCCGGGTTTTGTCCGCGCGTTCGGGGTCGGGTTTAGCAAGGTGCCTCCGCTCGATTGCGAACACGGGCGCTTGATCGCCAGGTTGCCGGCGATGGCCCGGGAGCGCAACCAGAGGATGATCGACTGCATCAATCCGAAACTTGCGCCGGTGCAGGTGGAATATCAGGAAGACGTTTTGCCGTTGACGCCGGCGGGCAACGCGTCCAGCCAGCATTTGGCCGCCGCGTATGCGAACAAGGCCGAAGCCATTTTTTCCGAATTGCACGATCGCGCCGTCTTCTGGTCGGATGTGCTTGGCCGGTCTCCCACGGACATCGAACCGTTGTTGGACGATCGCATCGGCTTTTTGGACGAACTTTCCGACAAGCTGCTTCGCATGAGCGTGGAATCGCGGACGGACGCGGCGTCGGAAGATTATGTGGGCATTGCGGAATTTTTCGGCGCGGCGTCGGCGTCGGGGGCGATTCCGTGTCTGTCGTGGCGGGACGGCGAGCTTGCGGGCGAGGCCGAACCGGAGAAGCTGCTGGACGACGCGATGAAATGGGGCGCCCGTGCGGTCGCGTTGACGCCGGACCGCAACTGGAATATTCCGGATCTTGCGGAGAAGAGCAGGAAAATCGCCGCGCTGGACCGCATGGTGCAGGCTGCGCGTGCGAGGGATTTGCCGCTTCTGGTCGGTTCGCGCATGAACGGTCCCCGACAGAAGTTTGTCGATTCGTTCGACGCTCCCGAGATATCGGCGTATTTTCGCGATTTTACCGATTCCGCGTTTTGGCTGTACGGCCATACGACGCTTGAGCGCGCCGCAGGACTGGGGTTGACGAGCGCCTGGGCGAAAAAGCAGTTTAAAAACGACCGCGCCGCCGCCAACGCATTTTATCTGGAGGTGGGCAAAAAGGCGCAGCCCGGCAAGGCGACCCGCGTTCGCATCGCCAATGTCGGCCAGGAAGCGGGACAGGGCGATATTCTGGACGCGCTTCAGCCGCTCCGGCTGTGACGACGCGTTTTGCCATGACATGGGCATTAGTTTTTCACCCGGCCTTGCGCCGGGTTTTTTTTGCATGCATCCTTCCCTTTCGGCTTCCAATAACATTTCAACGAATTATAGGTGAAGTTCTCCCCGCTCTTCATCCGATAATACCAATGTGCGCCAGCGTTCGGGAAATTGCGCCGTGTGGGCGCATGACCAGGAACGATTGGGGAGAAAGGGTTTTTCGTGTCTACTCTAAGCCGTATCAACCATGTCGATATTACTGAATTTCTCAATTATCTCGCGAACGAACGCAACATGTCCGAGCATACGGTTCGGAATTACGGCGTGGATTTGGCGCAGTTCCTGACTCATATGGTGGAGTCGGGCGAAGAGCACATGTTCCCCGAGCAAGTCACGCACACCATGATTCGCGCGTTCATGGCCGATCTGGGCGAGAAGGGCGTGTCGCACCAGACGGTGGCGCGCAAGATTGCGGCGCTTCGCAGTTTTTACAAATATTTGCAACGGCGCGGACGCGTTACCGCCAATCCGGCCCGCATAGTCCATACGCCCAGACTGGAAAAGAAAATCCCCACCTTCCTCACCGTCGCCATGATGGAGCAGTTGTTGTCGACGCCCGAGGGCGGGACGTTTACCGGCAGTCGGGACAAGGCGATTCTTGAGCTTATCTATTCGGCCGGTTTGCGATCGTTCGAGTTGGTCGGACTGGATCATTCGGACATCGATCTTGACCGTCGGGTGTTGCGTTTGCGCGGCAAGGGGATGAAGGAACGCATCAACCCGGTCGGACGGTACGCGGTTGCGGCGTTGGAGGATTATCTCCATCACAAGAAAATTCACCCGGATTACGCCCGGTTCGATACAGAGGCGGTGTTCCTCAATTTCCGGGGCAAGCGCCTGACCACCCGTTCGGTTCGGCGCATGATTTCGCATTACGCGGCCCAGGCCGGTTTGCCGGCGGATGTGTCGCCGCATACGTTGCGCCATTCGTTCGCGACGCATTTGTTGCAGCGGGGGGCGGATTTGCGGGTTGTCCAGGAACTTCTGGGCCATGAAAACATCTCCACAACGCAGATCTATACCCATATTACCGCGCAGGAAATGCAGCGCATCTATTCGGACAGCCATCCGCGCGCCGAGCAGCCGCTGGAAACGGAAACGCTGACCGAGGAAGTGCCGCTTCCCATGTTGGCGGTGAAAACCGCTTGAGCGTGACAACGTCTTTGCGAACTGGTATTATACCAATGTACCATACTTGCAAACAGGGATGCCATGGCTAAAGCCGAGGGAAAAATCACAATCACCTTTCGCGGCGTGCGGGGCAGTTATCCTGTTCCCGGACCGTCGACCGTCCGGTATGGCGGCAATACGTCGTGCCAGGAGGTTCGCGTCGGCGGCCGCCTGTTGATATTCGATGCCGGCACCGGGATCATCAGTCTCGGGCAGGATATGATGAAGGCGGATTCGGACCGGACGTTCGCCCTGTTTTTTTCCCATAATCACCATGATCATACCGGCGGCATTTTGTATTTCCGGCCCGCGTATTCGCCGAACACAATAATGCACATTTTCGGACCCGAGGAAGAACCGGGCACGATCATGGACACCCTGGAACGTTTGTCCACGCCCGCCGCGCATCCGGTGCAATTTGCCCGCATGGGGATGAAGTATACGTGCACGGTGATTGGCGACGGGGATATTGTATGCTGGCGGCCCGGCGACGATTCGCCTGTTCTTGTCCGTTCCGGGACGGAATTGACGCCGGACGATGTGGTGGTTCGGGTGTTGAGGAACAGGAAGCATCCGCTGGGCGGCGTTCTCAATTTCAGAGTGGAGTATCGGGAGAAGTCCTACGTATACGCCACCGATGTGGAAGGGGACGAGGAAAAGGGCGATCCCGTTCTCGCCGAATTCGCCAGGGACGCCGATTTGCTTGCCCATGACGGCCAGTACACGAGCGAAGAATATCCGGCGCGGCGCGGCTGGGGCCACAGTACAATCGCCATGGCGATACAAACGGCGGAAATGGCCAATGCCAGACAATTGGCGATTATCCATCACGAACCGACCTACGACGACGCCAAGCTGGACGCAATGGAGAAAAAGGCGAAGACGCTGTTTCCCGCCGTATTTTTCGCCCATGAAGGCCAAACGATCGAATTGTAATGCGCGTTATTCCCGCCATGTCCGGTAGTCGTCCACGCGCCGCGACGCGAGTCCGACCGCGAGTTCCGCCGCCCGCTTTTCCAAAATCCTGAGCGCAGTCCCGATAATGACGACAATTCGTTTCCGGCGCGGCATGACGAGTCCGCGCGCGCGGATGCTTTTCGTCACATCGCCCGCCAACCGGAGCGTCATCGGCAGAAACCATGCGGTCAGCGCGATGACCAGCGCCGGTTTCCACGCTTCTTTTCCCAATACGGGGCCGATGCACCACGCGACCGCGCGTCCCGTTTCGATGGGCGACGACAATCCGACGAACGCCATGCCGATGACGGACAGCGCCAGGAGCCGTTCTCCGAGCGGAAGCGCAAGAACGATCGCGTCCATCGCCGGTGCGCCGCCCGCCATGTCCGAACCGATTTTCATGACGAGCCAAAACAGGATGAATCCGAACGCGCCGCGCGCGAGGGGGCGAACGGTTTCGGAGCGCATTTCCCTTATGAAAAAAAGCAGGGCGAGAGCGCCCAGCCACAATGGCAGGAAAACGTCGGGAGAATATTGCGTGGCGAAGCAAAGCACGATCAGGGCGAGCAATTTGATCCTCGCGTCAAGTCGGCGAATGCGCCCGGGAGGTTGTGCGTGAAGGCGTTCAGGCATGGCGCGCCTCCGTGCCGGGGTTCGGGAAGAAGGCTTCCTTGACGGCGATGGCGAGCGCCATTTTTATCAAATCTCCCGGAAGAAACGTCCAGAAACCGAGCGCCATTGCCCTGTTCCAGTCCGGAATGATTGTCAGGTACATTCCGGTTGCGCCCATGAGGAGTATGACGACGGCGCCGACGGTTCCGAAGGCGGCCATGGCGATGATGCGTTTTTTCCGGCTGTTCCGAAAAGGCGAACGCGCGGAAAATCCGGCGATGATCGCGCCGAAAAGAAACCCGACCAGAAAGCCGCCCGTCGGTCCGAAGAACGATGCCGGTCCCGCTTTTCCCCTGCCGAACATGGGCAGGCCGATAAAGCCGCAGGCGAGGTAGGCGGCGAGGGCAAGCGCCGCTTTTTTCGGTCCGAGGCAGAAGCCGGCCAGTATGACCATCATGGTCTGGAGGGAGATGTGCGCGGGACCGAGCGGAATATGGATAAAAGCCCCCGCGCCGATCAGCGCGGCGAAGAGGGCGATGCGGGTCAGCGTGTGGATGTCGGCCAGTGGCGTCGGCCGGGGCATTGTCTCCATGGTGTTTCTACTAAACGGAAAGTTCCGCTTTTTGCAATGCTTTTGGCGGAAAAATCCATACCATTTTCAGAAAGCGCGAGGAGACGAAGGACGGCATGCTGGAATTTCGCGATCTTACCTATTCCTATCCCGGTCAGCCGCCGGCGTTGTCGGCGGTGTCCGCCGCCATCCCGGATGGACTGACCATACTCGCCGGTCCCAATGCGGGCGGAAAGACGACGCTGCTTCGACTGGCGGCGGGATTGCTCGTTCCCGACTCGGGGGCAATCGTCGACAAGCGGTCGGGCGCCTTGCTGCAACCGGACGCGCTTCGCGGTCTTGGCCGCATGGTGATGCAAGATCCGGATTCGCAGATTCTTGGCGCGCATGTGGGCGAGGACATTATGCTTGGCCGGGCGGCGTCGGGGCTGGGAGACGGGTTTGACGCGGAAGCGGAACGGTTGGCCGGGCGGTTTGCCTTGCGGCCGTACTGGTATGAGCCGGTTGAATCGCTGTCGTACGGACAAAAACGAAAATTGTGCCTTATGCACGCGTTGTTGGCCGGGCCGAAGATTTTGCTTTTGGACGAGCCGTTCGCCGGCCTTGATTATCCGGCGGGGCGGGAACTGCGCGATTTCATTCGGGAAAACAGGCGGGGCGGGCTTGCGCAAATCATCTCGACCCACGAACTGGAACCCGTCTTCGATTTGGCGGACTGGATGGTTGTGGTGGCGGAGGGGACGGTCGCCATGCAGGGCAGGCCGGAGGAATTGCGGGACAGGCTGGAGGAATGGCATATCAGGCCGCCGGGCGGAGGATGGGCATAGGCATGTGGGAATGGATAAAACGCGAAGCTTCGGTGGCGATCGATTTTCTTGCCGCGTGGACGACGGTGTTTTGTGTTTGGCTTGCCGACACGGTGCTTGTTCTCGGGTATCCCGGCATTGTGTTTCTTATGGCGGTGGAAAGTTCGCTGATTCCGTTTCCAAGCGAGCTGGTTATGCCGCCCGCCGGTTTTCTCGTTCACGAAGGAAAAATGACGTGGGCGGCGGTCATCGTCTCGGGCATTGGCGGCAGTATGATTGGGGCGCTGTTCAATTATTTTCTCGCGCTGAAATTCGGGCGGCCGTTCTTTCTTCGCTACGGAAAATATGTTTTCCTGAAGCCGGACAGCCTGGATCGGGCGGAAGCGTTTTTCAAGCGGCACGGCGAAATAACGACGTTTGTCGGGCGGTTGATCCCGGTGATTCGCCAGGTAATCAGTTTGCCCGCCGGAGCGGCCCGCATGCCGCTCGGCAAATTCTGTTTGTACACGGCGCTTGGCGCGGGGGTATGGATTTTTATCCTGACCTATATCGGTTGGCTGGTGGGGCAAAACCAGGACATGCTGCATCGGTATATGCGTAACGCCACGCTGTGGGTCGCGGGCGGCGCAATTGTCGTGGCGATTCTGTATTGGAAGCTGCATCGGCGCAAACGGAAAGCCCGGACGGATGGATGACATGCCTTCTCTTTTAACGCCGCCGGAGGAAGCGCTCGCCGTGCTCGCGCATTTGCGCCGGGCGGGGCATGAAACGTATTTTTGCGGCGGCTGCGTGCGAGACGCCCTTCTCGGCAAAACGCCGAAGGACTACGACATCGCCACCGCCGCGACGCCGGACGACGTGGAGCGACTTTTTCCCCATACCGTTCCGATTGGGAAAGCGTTCGGCGTTATTCTGGTCCAGGGGGCGAACGGCGGCCAGTACGAAGTGGCGACGTTCAGAAACGATCTCGGCTATGCCGACGGCAGGCGGCCGGACGCCGTGCGCTTTTCGTCCGCCGAGGAAGACGCGCGGCGGCGCGATTTCACCATGAACGCGCTGTTCTACGATCCGGAAAACAACCGCGTTCTCGATTTCGTCGGCGGCGTGCGCGACATTCGGGAAAAACTCCTGCGCACGGTCGGCGTTCCGGAAGAGCGGTTCGAGGAAGACCGGTTGCGGTTGCTTCGCGCCGTTCGTTTTGCCGCCCGCACCGGCTTTGCCATGGAGGAACGCACCAAGCGGGCGGTGTGCCGCATGGCGGAGAACGTCCTGTCGGTCTCGCCCGAACGCATTGCGGCCGAACTCGAGGCGATGCTGTCGGCGGGGTTTTCGCGGCACGCGTTTTCGCTGTTGCGCGAGGTCGGCATGTTGCGCGCGGTTCTGCCCGAAGCGGCGGCGATGGACGGAGTCGAACAGCCGCCCGATTTTCATCCCGAAGGCGATGTCTGGCTGCACACGCTGTGCTTGTTGGAAGAAAACGACAACGCCGTTCTCGGCACGACGCGGCGCATCGACTATTCGTCCGCCGTCGACATCAATCCGGAAAAAGGCATGACAATGGGCGATTTTTCCGCCGGGCAGTATATGGAGGCGGTGCGCGACTGCCGTGCCGCGATGACGCCATTGCAGACGATGACGCTGGCGTGGAGCGGCCTGTTGCACGATATCGGCAAGCCCGCCACGTTCATGGTGTCCGACCGGATTCGCTTTAACGAACATGATACGCTTGGCGCGGAAATGGCGGTCGCGGTTCTCGAGCGCTTGCATCGTCCGCGCAAAATGATCGAATGGGCGTATGATCTGATTCGTCGCCATATTCACTTTTCGACCTTGCGCAAAATGCGCAAATCGAAACTGCGGCGTTGGCTGGCCGACGGCAATTTCCCGATGCATCTGGAGCTGCACCGTCTGGATTGCGTTTCGTCCCACAAGATGTTGGCGAACTGGTTTTTCGGGGTCGAATCGTGGCGGGAGGAGCGGGCGCGCCCGCCCGAACCGGAGCCGCTGGTGCGCGGCGCGGATTTGCTCGGCCTTGGCATGCGGCCCGGTCCCGAGGTTGGGGCGATGCTCCGGCGGGTGGAGGACGCATACCTCGAGGGAACGCTGACGACGAAGGACGAAGCGCTCGTTTGGGTGCGGGGGCAATTGGACGCTACAACGCCTTGACGTAGTACCGGCGCGAGCGCGGCCCATCGAATTCGCAGAAATAAATGCCCTGCCACGTTCCCAGAACAAGTTTGCCGTTTTCGATGAGAATGGTTTCGCTTGCGCCGATAGCGCTTGCTTTCAGGTGGGCGGCGGAATTGCCTTCGCTGTGGCGAAATTCGGGCCGGTCCGGAAAGGCTTTGGCGAAGCCGATGGCGAGGTCGTGGAGGACGTCGGGGTCGGCGTTTTCGTTAATGGTGATCGCGCCGGTGGTGTGCGGGCAAAAGACGACGCATAGCCCGTCCCGCACGCCGGACGCGCGCACCGCGCTCGCCACGGTGGCGGTAATGTCGTAAAAGCCTTCTCTGCCGGTTGAGAGTGAAAATTCACTAATCGCCATGCTGTCTCCTTGTTTTCCCGAACATAGGAAAGAATCGGATATATGTCAATGCCGTTGTCGCAACGCAGCCGCATTATCATTAATGCCGACGACTTCGGTTTGTCCGCCGGTGTGAACGCGGGCATTCGTTCCGCGCATCGTGACGGCATACTCACATCGGCGACGCTGTTGGCCAACGCGCCCGCGTTTGATCAGGCTGTGCATATAAGCAAGGAAGAGCCGCGATTGGGCGTTGGCGTGCATTTGAATATTGTGCGCGGCGCACCGCTTTCTCCTCCCGGCGAAATCATGCTGTTGGTGGACGGTCATGGCGTTTTCCGGCGCTTTCGCTTTCGGCATTGCACGGGAACGTTTCTCGCGCAGGCTGAACGGGAATACCGGCGGCAGATCGAGAAAGTGCTGAAGGCGGGCATTCGACCCGATCATGTCGATTTTGAAAAACACCACGCCTGGCAAGCGCCGTTATACGAACTGGCGGCGCGCCTGGCGGAAGAATACGGCATACGCGCCATTCGGTCGCTACGCGAACCGGTGGTGTGGGCGATACGGCATATGGGTTGGCCCGGCGCGCGCAATGCGGCGATGGCGGCGTTGTTGCGGACGGGCGTTCAAATGCTGGGTGGAGCGACGGCGCTGGCGCGCCCCGACTGGTTTTTGGGACAGACTCATATTGGCCGGATGGACGAAAAAGCATGGACGCACCTCCTGGACAACCCGCCCGCCGGAGTGATCGAAGTCATGACGCACCCGGGCCTGCCCGACGCGGAAAAGGACGGCGCAATGGGAGCAAGCTGGCTGGAGACGGCCCGGAGTGTCGAGCTGGCTGCGCTTGTTTCTCCTGATATCAGGAAAAAGTTTGCCGATTCCGGTGCGACAATGTGTCGTTTTTCCGATATTTTTTGAATGCCGTCCCTTCCCGATTGGCGTTGACTTCGCTCTTTCGCTTCCTACAATGAGATATCCGGGTGACAGTGTGCCGGACAATTATGAAGACGGGAATCCTTTCTTATGACAACCACGGACACAAACGAAAATTCGCTTTCCGTATGCGGTCTGACGCAAGCGCAAGTCGAGGAAAGCCGCCGTGCGCACGGCGCAAACGTTCTGACTCCGCCCGCCCGCGATCCATGGTGGAAATTGTATCTCGAAAAATTCCGCGATCCCATTATCCGCATTTTGATGGCGGCCGCGGTCATCGCCTTGCTGGTCGGGTTGAGCGACGGCAGTTTTATTGAAGGCATCGGCATTGTCGTCGCCATTGTTTTGTCGACCGGCCTGTCGTTCTTCAACGAATACAAGGCGGGCAAGGAATTCGATATCCTGAATCAGGTGTCGGATGAGGAAGAGTTCGCCGTTGTCCGCGACGGCGGGTATCAAAGGGCGGCGAAAAAGGATTTGGTCGTCGGCGACGTTGTTCTGGTGGAAACGGGGGCGGAGTTCCCCGCCGACGCCGATGTTATCGAATCGGTATCGCTCAGCGCCAATGAATCGAGCCTGACCGGCGAATCGGCGCCGGTCGCCAAATTCCCCGAAACGCCCGACCGCGCCGAAACGAAAGAACACGCGTATCCGACGCATCGGGTTCTCCGGGGCACGACGGTCGCGGACGGACACGGCATGATACGGTTGATCGCGGTCGGCGACATGACCGAGATCGGCAAGACCGCCCGCGCCGCGTCCGAGTCGACCAATGCGTTGACGCCGCTCGGCAAACAACTCGAACGCCTCGCCGGTCTTATTTCGATTGCGGCGTTTGTGGCCGCCGGGGTTATTTTCATTGCGCAGATTGTTCGCGGCGCCGCCAATGGCGAGCTGCACGACGTCGCCGAAATCGGCGGCAGGCTGGTCGGGACGCCATTGTCCGACGGGCAGTGGTATTGCCTTGTCCTGATGGTGCTGTCGCTGGGCATTGCGTCGGCGCGGTTATGGCTGCCGACATTGCGCGAGGGACTTCGGGCGGCGGGCCGGGAAGCGTGGATTCCGGAATGGATCATCCTGCCCGGGAAGAAGGGCGTTCTCTGGTATGTCGGCGGAGCCGCTGTATTGTTTATGCTTGGCGCGGCGGTGGGGCTGTCGTCGGGCGCGCTTCGGTGGTCGGGACAGGCGTGGCTGCCTCTCTCCGCCATTGGCGGGGTGCTTCGCTACTTCATGGTCGCGGTTACGGTGATTGTGGTGGCGGTGCCCGAAGGCTTGCCGATGTGCGTTACGCTGGCGCTTGCGTATTCGATGCGGAAGATGACGGCGACCAACAACCTGGTCAGGAAAATGCATGCGTGCGAGACGATCGGCGCGGCCAGCGTCATTTGTTCGGACAAAACCGGCACGCTGACCATGAACCAGATGCGGGTGGACAAGGCGGTGTTTCCGTTTATGGGCGCGGAAGCGAAAAACGCGCTGGACAGCGTTCCCGGAAGAATGGCGGCTGAGGCGATTTCCGTGAATTCGACGGCGCATCTTGAACGCCGCGGCGATGTGATGGCCCCTCTCGGCAATCCGACCGAGAGCGCGTTGTTGTTGTGGCTTGACGGATTGGGCAAGGAATACGGGGCGGTACGGAAATCATTCGCGCTGGCGAGACAATTGACCTTTACGACCGAACGCAAGTTTATGGCGACCAGCGGCGTGAGCGCGGTTACCGGCGGTCCGGTTCTTTTCGTCAAGGGCGCGCCGGAGATTATTCTGGCCCGGTGCGTATCGTTCCGGAACGCCGACGGCGAAAGCGCGAGTCCGCTGACCGAAACGAAACGCGAAGCGATTTTGGAGGAAGTGGCCGGATTCCAGAACCGCGGCATGCGCATAATCGCCTTGGCGGACAGGGAAGCGCGGCCCGAGGAATTGAACGAAGACATCGACGCCGGCATAACCGGTTTGGTCTGGACCGGATTTTTCGCGATTGCCGATCCGATTCGGCCCGAGGTTCCCGAGGCCATTCATGCCGCGCTAGGCGCCGGGGTCGCGGTGAAGATTGTGACGGGCGACAATCAGGCGACAGCGCGGGAGATTGCCCGTCAGGCGGGGCTTTGGACCGGCGAGGACACGGACGAGAATATCATTACGGGCGACGTGTTCGAGTCGCTCTCCGACGAGGAGGCGGCGCTGGCGGCGGGCAGGATCAAGATTATGGCGCGGGCAAGGCCGCTGCACAAACTCCGTTTGGTCAATTTGTTGCAGGCGAGGGGCGATGTCGTCGCGGTGACCGGAGACGGAACCAACGACGCGCCGGCCCTGAACCATGCCGATGTCGGACTGGCGATGGGGATTACCGGGACGTCGGTGGCGAAGGAGGCGGCGGACATTATTTTGTTGGACGATTCGTTCAACAGCATTGTCAACGCGGTTGCGTGGGGCCGGTCGCTGTACGCCAACATACAGAAGTTTTGCCTGTTCCAGTTGACGATCAATGTCGCGGCGGTCGGGATTGCGCTGCTTGGCCCGTTTCTCGGCATTACCTTGCCGCTCACGGTGGTGCAGATGTTGTGGGTGAATTTGATTATGGACACGTTTGCCGCGCTGGCGCTTGCGTCGGAGCCGCCGGACTGGGATTTGATGAAGAACAGCCCGCGCGCGCCGGACGCTTTCATCATCACGCCGCCGATGCGGAAATTCATCCTGTCGGCGGGGTTGGCGTTCCTTCTGTTGTTCCTGCTGGCGGTGACGGCGTTTCGTTCGGTTTTTTCACTGGATCCGGAGACGGCCGTCGGGCGGCACAATTTGACGGTGTTCTTTACGTGCTTTGTCTTTTTGCAGTTCTGGAATCTGTTCAATGCGCGGGTTTTCGGTTCGTTTCGTTCGGCGTTCCATTGTTTGCGGGAGAGCCGCGGGTTTGTGATGATGGCGGGGATTATCCTGCTTGGGCAGATTCTTCTGGTGCAGTTCGGCGGAGAGATGTTCAGGGTAACGCCGCTCGGGGTGAAGGAGTGGGTGTTGTGTTTTGTCCTGACGTCGCCGGTTCTCTGGATTGGCGAGGCCTGGCGTTTGCATAAGCGGAGCAGTCCGAATCCTGATTATTGGGTCTACTCGTCGAAATAGTGAAAAATACCCATTGACAGGTGCGGCCGAAAATCTATACTTTTACACTTCCCGCTGGGGTAGCTCAGTTGGTAGAGCACGGCCCTGAAAAGGCCGGTGTCGGCAGTTCAACTCTGCCCCCCAGCACCAATTCAATAAAAAAAACCGCCTCGCAAGGGCGGTCTTTTTTTTACCTGGCAGTACAGATGTGTAATACGAATTATCAGTGTTTCATGCCCCAGAGGCGAATGGGTTTCGCGCCGGGATAGTACAAGGCGAGAATATCGAGGAAATTATACCCAAGCTTGTCAGCAGCATACGCGGCGCCATATTGGCACAACCCGACGCCATGCCCCCAACCCAACCCGGAAAACGTAATGCGCGGTTCGTCCCCGCCTTCAATAATCATATATGTGCTGGAAAGATTCTTCCGGTCCGCGCCCATGGCGAGACGAAAGTCGTTCGCGGGAATACGCGCAACCGCGCCACGACCATCAGCCATCGTCAACTCAACCGTCACCACCCGCCCAAGACGACGACCCATAGGATTGCCGTCCTGATCCAACCCTTGCACCATGCGGATTTCACCCGCTTGCCGCAACAGGCCAGCCTGGCGCAAACGCGCGACGATTTCCTGCCGCGTATAAGTGACGCTCCATGCCGAGGGTTTGTTGGCCGGAGCGGAACAACGCGGACAGCGAACGCCGGACAGGGCGAGAATGGGCGTTTTGGTAAAAACCCAGCGCGCGTCGGCGGTGAAGCCGCCGCATTCCGAATGGAAAAAGGTTTTGATCAGCATGTTGCGTTCGGTCAAAACGATGCCGGCGGTGGTGTCCACCGCGTTTTTCACCCGTTCTTCAATTGCCACGGACGGTCGCCACACTTGCGAGCGGGTTGTGGCGTGGACGTCGTATTCCTGGTTTTGCCTGCTTTTCACTTCGAAATACGCAAACGTCCGGCTGGCGACGGCCTGTGCGCGAAGCGCTTCGAGCGGCCAGCGCGCGGGCACTTCTCCAGCCAGGACGCCGTAGAGGTATTCTTCGATATCCATATGGGCGAGGACGCGAACGCGCGGGACTTTTTGCTTTTGCGCATTCAGGACGTGGGTGCCGTATATTTCGATTTCGTAGGGAATGGTGACGGTGACGTCGGCGTTGTCCTGTTTCCAGGTCAGCCGGAGAGGTTGGCTGTCCTGGCTTGCCAGTCGGACGCGGACGTATTCTTCGGCGCCGAGCCGGATGCCTTGACCCGTCGGCCTGACTTCGACCGCGACGGATTGGACAAAGGTTCCGTTGGCGACTTTCATGGCCATGGTTGTGGCGCGCATGGAGACGCGGCCGTTGATGGTCAGAATTGCGGTGGGCAGCGCTTCGGCGACCAGTACGCGGATTTTGGGTTGGTTTTGTCCGGTCGGCATATTGGCGGCGAGCAGATCGGAGCGTGGCACCGGGATATTCAGATCCGGCGCTTCTTTGAAAACAATGTGGAAAAACCCGAACCCGAGCAGGGCAAGAAAAATCAGTTTGAACAACCAACGCAGCATGGCGAGTTCCTATGTAATGTAATCAATCCGTATTGCCGGAGCGGGCATCGGGATGATACAGGTGTTTGTTTGTATTTCCGAACCGTTCTTCTTCGGAAAAAATGCAGCCGCAATATTGTTGCCTGTAAATGCCCCGAAGCGCTTTTTTATCCGGGAGCACGGTGCGCAAATCGGCCTGGACAAATTCCACGTGTTCCTGTTTTCCTGTTTCGCGTCCGACTTCGGCGACGAGGTCTCTGTCCTGTTCGCGGCTTGCCAGAAGGGTTGAGGAAAAAGTTTCGTATCCTTTTTCCCGTGCTAATCTGGCTGTTTTTCCGAGCCTCATTCGGTAGCATTCCCGGCACCGGTCACGTCTGGCGAGCGGTTTGCCATTTGGGCGGATATGGGCCAGAAAATCCTGAAGTCCATACGTATCATCAATTTCCGCCGGGAAGGGATCTCTTTCAAGATAAACCTGGAGGGCTTTGACCCGGCGACGGAACTCGATGAGCGGGTGGATGTTAGGGTTATAAAAAAATATTCCGTCAGGCATTCTTCCGGCAGGGATGCTGGGTACGCGCAGACTGGCCATGGCGGTTGCGAAGCATGGAGCGCAGCAGATATGGAGGAGCAGTGATGGTGTTGTCATTGCGATGTTCCGTTCAAGCGGTCATTAATTATGTATTGTATTCTCATACCGGGGTGGGAGGATGCAAGTCAATTTTGGTGCAAAAATTCCTTCGGGGAATCCTTTTTCTTCCTCCAAATTAACGTGAAACAACTAATTCCGTATGAAAACCTTCCACCCGAAAATTTCGCAATTCTTATAACCTTTTGCAATACAAGGATTGAACGATTCCGGAATAAAACCGCAACAACAAAATGAGAAAAAACATTTTTTTCCGAAGGAGGGGGCGGGGATGCAGATAAGTATTTTATGTAACGAAAGCACAAAATGACTCCTTCTCCCAACCCCCGGCAGGAAAACCTCCTCCTTCCCTTTCCGGGGGTGGCTTTTATAAAGCTGATTGAATATCGGCTTTTGGAATAGACTTCTTCTCCAGGATCCATCCCCGAGGGCCTCCCCCCAGGCCCTGGCGGTTCAACCCTTCCCCCGGTTGAACCGCTTTTTTTATCCCTCTCCACCGGCAGGTCGCATCATGAAAGAGCATGGACAGAGAAACCGCACCGGGCATCAAT
The DNA here is from genome assembly GCA_036770065.1 of Planctomycetota bacterium. GTDB lineage: Bacteria > Planctomycetota > SZUA-567 > SZUA-567 > SZUA-567 > JAJBSZ01. The sequence continues at coordinate 28,129 of DAIPJX010000002.1, read as the reverse complement.
TTTTTCCGAAAAACATCCTTGATCATGGCGGGTCAAATACAGATAGTTGAAGGTTGGGGAATCCGCCATGGGACAGGCGGGATCACAAAACAATTTCGTGTTTTTTGCCTGCATTGGCATGGGGGATGCTTGCGGCATGACCAAATCCGCGTTGATACGTTGCATTGTCGTTGGTTTTGCGCTGTATGTGGCCGTTGCCGTTTGGGCAAACGCCGCCGACGACGCAAACACGCCCGCTCGTCCCGCGATTACCGCCCGTCCGGTGCAATCCCAAACCGTCACCATGCACGGCCCGACCGTTACCGCGCCGCTGGCTCCCGCCGTCGCGGCGGTTGAGGCTGCGGAATCCTTCGAAAGCCAACCGATCAATTTCCCGTCGAACGCACACGCAAATGCAAATGCCGCGAACAATCCGAATCGCGCGCCCCGTTCCAGCCAGGTTCGCGGCGCGTCGTTTTCGTTTGGATCGCTCGTGTCGCTTCTGGCGGTGGTGTGTGTGGCGTGCGGGTTGTTTATCGGCGTGTTGTATTTGGTCAAGCGTTTCCTGCCCGGGCACAAGCAGTTGTTTTCGCATCCGGCGATGGAGGTTCTCGGCAGAACGCATCTGGATCAAAAGCGGTATGTTTCGCTGTTGCGCGTCGGCAAGCGCGTGCTGGTTGTCGGCGTGAGCCAGGACGAAATCCATTCGCTGTCGGAAATCACGGACGAAGAGGAAATAACCGCGATTCTGGAAGTTGCGCGCCCGAAGACGGAGATGGGTTTGACGCTGTTCCAGCGCTTGTTCCAACGCACGGTTCTGGATAACGCGAAAGCGGAGACCAAGGCGCGCGCGCAAGCCGAGGCGGAAGAGCTGGCGGAGCAGATGTCGTCGCTTCGGAACCGCGTGCTGGCGATTCGGGAGAATGAAGAACCGTCGCGCCAGTCGCATCGTGTGGACGCATTGGGATGAGGGGATGCATGCGCGTATTTGCGGGGGCCGGCCTGGCATGTTTTTTTTGGCTGGCGTTTTCAACTTTATTCGGAACGGGCGGCATTGTTTTGGCGGAGGATCTCGGTACGGCGCCGCGCGAGCCGCGCGATCCGTTTGAGATACTGGAGCGTGACGAAATGAATTTCGTCCCGGCCGATCCGCGCGGCAATGTGGGCGACCCGTATGCCGACGGGTTGCTGTATTTGCCGCTGCCAACGATAGAGAACGGCAGCCTGGTTCCGATGGAACGGGCGGAACAGATGACGTCGCAATTGCAGATCGTCATTATTTTGACGATTTTGACGTTGTCGCCGTCGATTCTCATCATGATGACGTCGTTTTTGCGGATTGCGGTGGTGATGGGATTTTTGCGTCGCGCGCTTGGCACGCAGTCGTTGCCGCCGGATCAGGTGATGATGGGGTTGACGTTGTTTTTGACCTTTTTCATCATGTGGCCGACATGGAAAGCGGCGTGGAACGAGGGATTCGCCCCGTACGTCAACGGCGACAGGGTTGAGGTCGCGCCGGGCGAGTTTCGCCGTCTTCGCCAGGCGGAGGCGATCGAGCGCGGCATGGCTCCGGTGCGGAAGTTCATGTTCGAATGTCTTGCCGCCAACGACGGCCGCGAGGAATTGTATTTTTTCATGGGCGCGGCGGGTTTGGCCGAAGCGGCGAGCCTGGACAATCAGGGGAATCTGATGCCGGCCGACGTGCCGACGACGGTGTTGATTCCGGCGTTCATTTGTTCGGAACTGAAGCGGTCGTTCTGGATGGGTTTTTTGATTTATCTTCCGTTTTTGGTGTTGGACGTGGTGATTTCGTCCATTCTGATGGCGATGGGCATGATGATGTTGCCGCCGGCGATGATTTCCCTGCCGTTCAAGATCATTTTGTTCGTCATCGTCGATGGCTGGCGATTGATGTTCGAGGGGTTGATAACCAGTTTTCCGGCGAGTTTGCTGGAGAGCCTTATTCCGGCGGCGGGCGCGGCCTCGCGCATTCTATAAGAGGGCGGAAATGATTCCTGACGTCAACGATATCATGGATGTGGCGCGGCAGATGCTGTGGACATGCTTGCTGTTGTCCATGCCGCCGTTGTTGACGGCGCTGGCGGTGGGCGTCACGGTGTCTCTTATGCAGACGGTGACGAGCATTCAGGAGATGACGTTGACGTTTGTTCCCAAATTGTGCGCGGTGGTGGGGATGGTGGCGTTGACCATGCCGTGGCTGATTGATTGCATTTGCGATTACTACGAGGGAATAATGGCGCTGTTTTCGAGCAACTATTACTTATAGGAAACCGGGCGGCGATGAGCGAGGACATGTACACGACGAGCCGGGTGTTGTCCGCGTTCATCACGTATATTCTGGTGTTGATTCGTTGCGGCAGTCTTGTGTTGTTCGCGCCGTTTTTGAGCGGGCAGGTTTTTTCGACCCATGTTCGGCTGGCGTTCATCGTGGTGTTTCCGCTGTTGTTGTTGCCGGGGGCGTCCAGAACGGCGATGACGCCGGAAACGATGGACATGGTGGACCTCGCGCTGATTGCCGGTCAGGAATTCACGCTTGGGCTTGCGATTGCGTTTTTGATGACGTTGGTGTTTGTCGGGGTTGAGATAGCGGGCCAGATCGCCGGGCAGCAGATCGGTTTTTCCATGGCCAGCGTTTTGGATCCGCAGTCGGGCCAGGACGCGCCGATTTTAAGCTTTTTGAACACGAACCTGACCATCATGATGTTTATCACGGTGAAGCTCCACCTTTTGCTGATTTACATCATGTACAAGAGTTACGATTACGTGGGCATTGGCGCGATGGTTCCGGACGTGACGCTGAACAGCCCGGTGCTTGACACGGGTCTCGATCAGATGGCGCTCATGATGAGTTTGGGCGTTCGCATGTCGATGCCGATCATGATGATTATGATGATGAACAGCGTTGTGGAGGGGTTTATCACCAAGACCATGCCGCAGATGAACATTCAGGTGTTGGGCATGCCGCTTCGGGTTGTGGTGGGGATGTGCGCCCTGGTGTTCGTGTATCCGGCGATGTGCATGGCGATGATTCCGGCGGATTACCAGTTCAATTTGCTGGATCCTCCCGAGGGCGAGTTCGGCGACATGATCCTGTCGATTTCCGAGATGGTCGCGCATATGGGGGTGTTGACGAATCAGTAGCGCGTCCTGGCGAAGGAGTTGTTGGTGGCGGCTGAAGAGAAAACGGAAGAACCCACCGAAAAAAAGAAGCGCGACGCCAGGAACAAGGGCAATATCGCGAAGAGCCGCGATTTGTCTTCCGCGATGTTGTTGTTGGCGGCCATTTATTTATTGAAGTATTTGGGACCGTACGTTGCCGAGTACATGTTGAAGTTTGTGGCGAAGGTGTTTACGGACGATTTGCCGAATTTGGCGTCGCCGGAGCGCAAGGAAATCATTCCCCACGCGATTGACTGGATGTTGTGGATGGCGCTTATGATTATGCCGTTCATGGTGGCGATGGCGATTGTGGCGTATGTGGCGAGTTATTACCAGGTCGGAATGATGTTCTCGAGCGAGTCGTTGAAGATGAAGTTCGACAAGTTGAATCCGGTCGCCGGTTTCAAGCGGATGTTCGCGACGCGCAATTTCGTCATGCTGGCCATGAACATTGCGAAATTGACGGTGGTGATGGGGTTGGCGTGGAGCTACATGTACGTCGAGTTCCAGAATTCCTTGACCATGGTGGAGATGGAGACGGCGGGCACGTTCATTTATACGGTGGACAAGGTGCTGACGCTGGCGCGGAACATGGCGCTTCTTCTTTTGATTCTCGGCTTCGCCGATTTTCAATACCAGAAGTGGAAGCACAACAAGGAACTGAAGATGACCAAGCAGGAGGTCAAGGAAGAGTACAAGCAGATGGAGGGCGATCCGAAAATCAAGCAGAAGCGCCGGCAGAAGGCGATGGAGTTGGCGATGAACCGCATGATGAACGAGGTGCCCCAGGCGGAGGTGGTGGTGAGAAACCCGACGCACTATGCGGTCGCCATCTCGTACAAGCCGGGGATGAATGCGCCGACGGTGGTGGCGAAGGGCAAGGACAAGATGGCGGAGCGCATTATCGAGGCGGCGCGCGAGGCGCGCATTCCGATGGTGGAGAATCCTCCGCTGGCGCGCCAGTTGTACAAGGCGGTCGAGGTCGGCGATGTCATTCCCGAAGAAATGTTCGCCGCCGTGGCGGAAGTTCTCGCTTCGGTGATGGACGCCGCGAAGAAACAGGAAATGATGCATTCGCTGGCCGGAGCGGCGTAAACGGAATGAACAATTAACAATGA
>DAIPJX010000002.1:0-23752 GCA_036770065.1 Planctomycetota bacterium | reverse complement strand
AATGAACAATTAACAATGATGATTCAATTATCAATGAACAATGCACAAGTTTGCAGTTGCGGTTTTCCATTGTTCATCGAGTTTCATTTGAGCATCATTGTTCATTGTCAATTATTAATTGTTAATTGCAGGAATCGGAACCAACGTTCCACCATTCGGTAAAAACGTAACGGAAGGTATGTTGTGAGCGCTATACCGCAGGGCAAATTCTCGATTCCGGAGCTGACGGCCAGGGTGCAGAAGTTTCTTCTGACCGGCAGCAACAAGAATGTGCTCATATCGATATTCGTGGTTATGGCGCTCGTCACCATGTTGATGCCGCTTCCGCCGTTTGTCATGGATGTGGCGCTCAGCATTAATATTCTTTTGGCGCTTATTCTGCTCATGATGACGATTTTCGCCGAGCAGCCGTTGCATTTCAGCACGTTTCCGTCGCTCCTGTTGATGCTGACGCTGTACAGGCTGGCGCTGAACATTTCGACGACGCGATTGATTCTGAGCCGGGGACGCGAAGGAATCGACGCGGCGGGCCACTTGATCGCGACATTCGGCGTGTTTGTCGGCGGCGGCGGATCGGAAGCGGGGACGCAACGGATCGATTCGCTCGCGGTCGGCGTTACGATTTTCATCATTCTCATGTTGATCCAGTATCTGGTCATCACCAAGGGCGCGACCCGTATTGCCGAAGTGGCGGCGCGTTTCACGTTGGACGCCATGCCCGGAAAGCAAATGGCGATCGACGCCGACTTGAACTCGGGCCTGATCGACGAACAGGAAGCGGTCAAACGCCGGTCGGAAATTCAACAACTCGCCGACTTCTACGGCGCGATGGACGGCGCGTCGAAGTTCGTGTCGGGCGACGCGGTCGCCGGCATCATCATCACCGGCATCAACGTCGTCATCGGTTTTATCATCGGCGTCTTTATCCACGGGATGGAATTTGTCGACGCGGCGCGCGTCTATACCATCCTGACGATTGGCGACGGTCTGGCGTCGCAGATTCCGGCCCTGCTTATCAGCGTCGGTTCGGGCCTTCTCGTGACCCGCAGCGCAGGCAGAAAACAGTTCGGCGAAGAAGTTCTCGGACAGTTCTTCGGTCAGCAGCGGCCCATCGCGGCGGCGGCGGTGATGCTTGGCCTGCTTGGCCTGTCCGGGTTGATCGGTTTTACGCCGTTCCCGGCGACGCCGTTGTTGGCGGTGTCCGGTTTGGCGTTTGCGTTGTGGTTCATCGCCCGCAAGACCATGTCCGCAAGCGCGGTGGAAGCGCGCGAAGCCGAAGCGCAGCAAAAGGCGAAGGCGGAAGAGGAAGAGGCGGCGAAACCGGCGGCGGACAAGGTGGAAAGCCTGCTGAAAGTCGACGCAATGGAGTTGGAAGTCGGCTACGGCGTCGTTCCGCTGGTCGATACGCAGCAGTCGGGCGGCGGCGGTTTGCTCGCGCGGGTGCAGATGATTCGCCAGCAGTTGGCGCTGGAATTGGGCATTATCGTGCCGCCCATTCGCATTCGCGACAACATCCAGCTGGAAGCGAACGAGTATGTCGTCAAGATTCATGGAGCGCCGGTGGCGCGCGGCACCGCCGAGGCGGATCGCTTTATGGCGATAGATTCGGGCGCGGCGACGGAAAAACTGGACGGCGACGAAACGATCGAGCCGGCGTTCGGAATGCCGGCGGTGTGGATTTATCCGTCCAGCCGCGAATACGCCGAGCGGGTCGGCTATACGGTGGTGGACGCGGAGACGGTGGTTGCGACGCATTTGACCGAGGTCATCAAATCGCGCGCTTCGGAACTGTTGACCAAGGACGAGGTGCGCAAGCTCCTGGACGCGGTGAAGGAATACTCGCCGGGTACGGTTGAGGAAGTGACGCCGGGCGTGCTGTCGTTGACGGAGATTCAAAAGGTTCTGCAGAATTTGTTGCAGGAAAAGATTTCCATCCGGAATCTCGCGGCGGTTCTCGAAGTGTTGGGCGATGTCGGCCGGCGGACGAAGGATCCGGACATTCTGACCGAGTTTGCCAGAAACGGCCTGAAGCGCTGGTTGTGCAACGAATACGCGGTTCCGGGAACGCGCAAACTGAATGTGGTCACGCTCGACCCGCGACTCGAGGAGCAGCTTCAGCAGCATATCGAACATACGGACGGCGGCGCGTTCATCACGCTTCGTCCGGCGCAGACGCAAAAATTGGTCGAGGCGATCAGCCAGGAAGTGCAGAAGCAGGTGCAGAACGGCAACAATCCGCTTCTGTTGACCGGCCCGCAGATTCGTTTGCACGTGAAGCGTTTGACCATGGCGCGCTTGCCGATGATGGCGGTGATGTCGTATAACGAGGTGTTGCAGGAGTACGAACCGGTTTCGGTCGGCATGGTGAAAGTGGACTTGAATGGCTAGAGACGGCAAAACCCATATTTTCCGGGGTAAAACCGTGGTCGAGGCCATGGCGAAGGCCAAGACGAAACTCGGCAAGGATTTCAGCATTGTCAACCGCCGCGAAATTCGCGAATCGAATCTGTTCAGTAAATTGACGTCGGGCAAATTGGGCGGCGACAATTTGGCGGTTGAGCTTGAGGTGGCGGAACTGGAGCCGGAATCGTCGCGCAATTCCAGGCGGCCGGTTGCGCCGAACCCGCTTCTCAAATCCTACGCCAAGGCGCAGGAAGGGGCGGAGAAGCATTCGCTCGCCAATCGCCAGGCGATGGTCGCCGCCGCCGCGCCGTTCATGTCGGTCGGCGAAACGTCGACAGGTCTGGCGGGTCGGTTGGATGATTTTCAGAAGGCGATTGAAGAGAGCAGAAAAGAGAGCGCCAGCTTTCGGGAGGAAATGTTGGCGCTGGTCAGTTTGCAGGCGCGGGGGGGAGTTCCGCGCGTCGGTCCCGAATTGCTGTCATGGTACGGCAGGCTGACGGATAACGATGTTCGGGATGAAGTAGCGCGCGACATTCTGGAGTCGGTCCAGCGCGAATCCCCCGGCATAAGGGATGACGAATCGATTGTCGGCGCGTTGCGGACGGCGGTTGCCAGGCGGTTTCCCACGGCGGGACCGGTGTTGCCGAACGAGGGCAAGCCGACTGTGGTTGCGCTTGTCGGCCCGTCGGGCGTGGGGAAATCCACCAGTATTGTGAAGCTGGCGATTCATTTTTCGATGCACCGGCATTTGTCGGTCGGGGTGATTAACGAGGACCTCGGACGTCCCGGAGCCGACGGGCAGATAACCAATCTCGGCCGTTTGTTCGGCCTTTCGGTGGTGACGGCGTCGGAAAGCCGCGAGGTGGCGGACGTGGTGCGTTCGATGTCGAACCGCGACGTCATTTTGCTTGATACGGGCGGGCGGGCGCCTCGCGACAAAGCCGGGATTGAGGCGCTTGGCGGGATTTTGCGCGCGGCCGGCGCGGATGAGACGCATTTGTTGTTGTCGTCGGTGGGATCGGAAAAGACCATGCGCGAGACGGCTGCGCGGTACCAGCCGACCGGGTTCGACCGGGTGATTTTGACAAAGCTTGACGAGTGCGTTTCGTTTGGTCCGTTGTTGAATGTGGCGTCGGGGTTGGCGCACGGGTTGAGTTACGTGACGTCGGGTCCGGATTATTCGAAGCCGATTCAACCGGCGGACGGGTTGTTTTTGGCCGATTTGGTGCTTGGCCTGTCTGAAATCGAATTGGAAGCGCGGGAGGGCGAACCGGCATGATGGCAAAAAAAATGGCCGGTTTTTTCGCCGTGTTGGGCGTGCTGGTCTTTCTTGGCAATTGGCTGTATTTTGTTTTTATGCCCGAACGGGGAGTTCAGGAGCCAATGTCGGCGGAGAAGGCGTGGGAGGTCGGCATTTATTTGGCCGCCGCGTTTTTCATGCTTGGCCTGTTTATTTCGACTTTGGGCATTGCGCTGGTGCAGGAGGTTCTGGCCGAGAGTCGCGGCAAGGATATGGAACGGAAGTTCAGGGCAAAAACGCACTATGACCGCATAGTCAATATGCCGCTCGCGTCCGATATGCCGTACGGGGGGGACGAGGCGGCGCGAAGCGGGTAGGCGGGTCGTGGCGCGGTGAATGAAATTTTTTCGCATGCCGGCGTGCCGGCCAAGGCAATCTGGAGGTAGGAAGAATGAACGAATACGTTGAGGACTTTATTCCGCCGCCGCCGCTTTCCACCGAGGAGGAAGCGGAACTGTGGCGCCTGTACACCAAGGAAAAGGACGAGGAGGCGCGGGCGCGGCTGATTGAGAATTATCTGCCGCTGGTGTTCGACATGGCGGAGAGGCTGGCGAAAAAATACCCGGCGTATCTCGATGTTCAGGATCTGATCAGCTACGGCAATTTCGGCCTTCTGGACGCCATCCGCAAGTTCAAACCGGAGGAGGGCGTCAAATTTTCGACGTATTGCAACCGCCGCATCAACGGCGCGATTGTGGACGAGCTTCGGCGCCTCGACTGGCCGTCCCGCCAGCTTCGGCAGAAAGTCAACCTGGTCAAGCGCACGCGCGAGGAGCTGGAAAACCGCCTCGGGCGCATAGCCTACGACGAGGAAATGGCGGAAGAGCTTGGCTTGGGGGCGGAAGAATACGAGGAATTGATGCGGGACGTTCACATCAAGTCCATGGTCTCGCTCGATCGCAAGTGGGACGAGAACGACGACAACGAAGTCGGCCCGATTGAAATGCTGCCGGACACTCGCGCGCCGGATCCGTTGACGGAACTGACGCGCCGCGAGATCAAGGAAGTCGCGCTGCGTGGATTGTCCGAGGACGAAAAGCAGGTTTTGGTGCTGTATTATTACGAAAACCTGAACCTGAAGGAAATCGGCGTCGTACTCGGACTTTCCGAAAGCCGGGTGTGCCAGATTCACCAGAAAACCCTGAACTTCCTGAAACAATCTTTTGCCCAGCGCGAGATTTCCCCCTATTCGCTGTGAGGCCTGTTTTTTCCGGATTGCCGTGGTCCCCGCGGGAATCGTTCCGACTGCATGCGCCGGTCGTTGGACGAGTTCCTTTGCGGGGACTATTGTATAGCAGGGCGTTTTTGAGTTGCGGCGGGAGCAGGCGAAGGTAATAATGGAGCATCGGAGAGAACGGGCGATGGCGGATTCGGCATACGATATTGAGAAGAAAAATCGGCGGCTTGCCGTCATGGCCGCGCGTGCGATGGACGAGCAGCGCGCGGAGGACGTCATCGTACTGGATATGCGCGGGCTGGCGGATTACGCCGATTATTTCGTCATTGGTTCGGCGTCCAGTTTGACGCGCATGAAGGGGATTGCCCGGGTTGTGGAGCGGACGCTTGCGAAGCACGGCGGCAAGCGGCTCAATCAGCCGGACCGGGAGGCGAGTTGGGTGTTGGCCGATTTCGGCGATATTCTTGTGCATGTATTCGACGTTCAGGCGCGCGAATTTTACCGGCTTGAGGATTTGTGGGGCGACGCTCCCGTGGTGGAATGGCGGGAGGCGGGCAAGGGGAAGGCGAACCGGACATCATGACCACAGTGAAAATAATCGGCGCGACGGGGTACGGCGGGCTTGGCATGATGGAGTTTCTTCTCCGCCATCCCGAGTTCACCGTCAGCGCGGTTGCGGCGACGCAGGATGTGGGGAAGCCTCTGTCGGCGGTATGGCCGTATCTCGAGGGCTTTTGCGATTTGCCCATTCTGGACGCCGATTCGGAAGAGTTCGCCAACGCTCCAGCCGACGCGGTGATTTGTTCGACGCCGGACGGGGTCGGGCAGTTGCGAGCCGGGGCGGAACTCGCGGCGGGCCGCAAATTCATCGATTATTCCGGCGATTTTCGTTTCAACACCCCCGAATTGTATGCCGAGTACGCGACCCGAATCGGCAAGGACCCGGTGCACAAGGCGCCGGAGTTGCTGCCCGAATCGGTGTACGGCTTGTCCGAATTGCATCGCGATGAAATTAAAAATGCGCGTTTGATCGGCAATCCCGGTTGTTTCGCGGTATCGTGCATTCTTGGTTTCGCGCCTGCGGTCAAATGCGGCCTGGTCGAGCTGGACTGGCTGGTGTGCGATTGCAAGACGGGCATTTCCGGCGCGGGCAAGAAGGCGTCGCAGACGTATCATTATCCCGAGCGCTACGACAATATGAACGCGTACCGCCTGACCGGCCACCAGCACGTGATGGAGATTGAGCGGGAGCTTTCGGCTGTGTCGGGACGCGAGGTTCGGGTAACGTTTACGCCGCAAGTGGCGCCGATGACGCGCGGCATTATGAGTTGTTTGTACGGCAGGTTGGCGCGCGGCGCGGATCAGCGGAAAGCGGTCGACTGTTACCGGGAGTTTTACAAAAACGACGGCTTTGTTCTGGTGAAGGACATGAAGCAATCCGCTTCGACATCGGATGTTCGCGGTTGCAACCGGTGTTTGGTGACGGTTGCGGCAGACGAGCGGACGGGGATGTTTCGTGTCGTCAGCCATATCGACAATTTGGTGAAGGGGCAGGCCGGATCGGCGGTGCAGAACTTGAACATCATGTTCGGTTATCCCGAGCATCTCGGGCTTGACCAACCGGGTTCCCACCCATAAAGGCATGATCGCACACATTGGAGGACTGACCCATGACGAACGAACCGGGATTGACGACCGATTGGGATTTGGTGCATCGCTGGACATGGTTTACGCGCGAGCGTTGGCGTGCCGGGTTCCGTACGGCGGTGCATGGCCAGGGGGGCGGCGCGGCGCGCGCGTTTTCGGAGCTGGCGCGCGAGGTCGACGCCAAGGTTCTTCTGGACGCGTCGTGCGGTCTTGGCCGCCGCGCCATTTATCTGGCCGAGAAGGGCGCGACGATTTTGGGTTCGGACATTTCGGGCGTGGCGGTCAATCATGCGCGCGAACTTGCGCGGGACGAAAACGCGCCGGTCACGTTTTTCCGATCCGCCTGGAACGAACTTCCCAAAAACATGCCGCATCATTTTGACGGCATTCTCGTCACCGGCCTTAATCTCGAGCCGTCGTGGGATCAATTGGGGGTTGCTCTGGTCGGGTTGTTCCATGCGTTGCACGCGGGCGGATTTTTGATGTTTGTCGGCGCGACCGAGGGCGAGCCGGCGAGCGGTCCCCGGGATCGGGTCGAGCGCGACTGGGCGTCGGAGCCGGCGGAGTCGGTGGAATGGTTTGTGCGCGAGGGCAAGGTGTCGTGCGCCCAGGTGAAGCTTCGGACGAAGGCGGCGGATTATATAGATGATCGCCTTTTGTTCGTCAGCGAAGAGAATGGCGAGGCGCGCCTTGAAAGCACGACGATCCGGAAACCCGCGTATTGGACCTGGAAACACTGGAAGGATGTGACGCGGATGGCGGGTTTTTGCCATTTGGAGACGCGCGAATATCCCGGATACGGCCAAAACGGCGGCGACTTGCTGATCAACGTGGCGTGGAAGGAAAAGAAGGCCGAACCCGCCATGCCGGACACTGCGGACGAGGATGAAGATCCGTATCGGGATTGAGGCATGCACGCCGCGTCAGGGATTGATTGCCGTGCGCCTTGGGCCGTTGAAAAAATCATCCGGAAAGCGGAATATTCATTTTGCGTAATTTTCCTCTTTATCGGGATCCATCCTTGCCATATAATGTCTCGGTTGGACAGGCAGGCGATGTGTATGCCTTAGCCGCTCCGGCCTTTTGGGCCGGCGCTTTTGTATTTCGTAAGGAAGAATCATGCGAGAAGATGCGAAAGATATAGCTCTGCGCGTTCGCGGGCTTCGAGAGGATGTGGGGGTATCGGCGACGGAAATGGCCAAGCACGTTCAGGTGTCTCCCGAACAGTATGCGGCCTATGAATCCGCCGCCGAGGATATTCCGGCTTCCGTTTTGACGGAAATCGCCGTCAAGCTCGGGGTCGATCTCGGGCTTCTTTTGACGGGCGATGCGCCGAAAATGAGCCTTTTTTCGGTAACGCGCAAAAATCGCGGCGCCAGCGTCGATCGGCGGAAAGGATACAAGTACGAGAACTTGGCGTCGTCGTTCAAGGAAGCCAGGTTCGAACCGTTTATCGTCACGCTTCCCGAAACGGCGGCGACCGCGCCGATTCCGCAGAACACGCATCCCGGGCAGGAGTTCAATTATGTTTTGTCCGGTTCCATCCGCATCAAGGTGCAGGACAACGAAGAGGTGTTGAACGCGGGCGATTCGGTTATTTTCGACGCGACCAAGCCGCACGGCATGAAAGCCGTCGGCGGCGAAGGCAAATTTCTGGCGATTATTACCGTATAGTGAACGACCGTTGGCCGGACGGTGTTGCACCGGCCGCGAGGCCGGCTTTTTTTTTGAGGATTGTGATTATGTCGTTACTCAACCGTTATTGTCCCCAAACGGATTTCACGTCGGAAGAGGATTTTCGCGCGAATTTTCGCCTGAATATTCCGTCCGATTTCAACTTCGCCCACGATGTCGTCGACTGGTACGCCGACAACGAACCGGAGCGTTCCGCCCTGGTTTGGTGCAATGATCAAGGCGACGAATTGTTTTTGAATTTCAGGGAGCTTCGCCGTCGCGCCGATCAGATCGCGAATTTTTTCAAGAGCCGGGGCATTGGCAAGGGCGACGCCGTCATGCTCTGCCTCAAGGGCCGCTGGCATTTCTGGACGTGCCTTGTCGCGTTGCACAAACTGGGCGCCATCGGCGTTCCCGCGACGCACATGATGCAGACGAAGAACGTCGTGTACCGTTTGCAAAAACTCGGTTTCAAGATGATTCTGGCCGCGCACGAAGCCACGTTGATGGCGAACATCCGCGAAGCGGTCAGGGAAACGGGACAGAAGGTGGATCTCGCCTCGGTCGACGGCCCGGCCGAAGGGTGGGAGGACTTCAACAGCCTGATCGCCCGCATGCCCGATTCGTTCCCGCGTCCCGCTTCGGGGAGCAAGGAAGCGACGACGTTGCGCGAGTTTATTTTGTTGTATTTCACGTCGGGCACGACGGGTTTCCCGAAGATGATTCAGTTTGATCACGCGTATCCGCTCGCCCATATCACGACGGCGAAATTCTGGCAGGATAATTTCGACGGCGGCCTGCACTATACGGTCGCGGACACCGGCTGGGCGAAGTGCGCGTGGGGCAAGATTTACGGTCAATGGCTGTGCGGGTCGTCGGTGTTCGCGTACGATTACGACGTATTCAACGCGACCGAGATGATGGAGAAGCTGGCGAAATATAAAATCACCTCGTTCTGCGCGCCGCCGACCATTTACCGCATGATGATCAAGGAGAGTCTGGAAGGCCACGATTTTTCCAGCCTCAAGCATTGTTGCGTCGCCGGCGAACCGTTGAATCCGGAAGTGTACGAGCGCTGGCTGGAAAAAACCGGCCTCAAGCTGCACGAAGCGTACGGACAGACGGAATCGGTCGTGTCGGTCGCCACGACGAAATGGATGACGCCGAAGCCGGGGTCGATGGGCATTCCCATGCCGATTTACACGGTCGCGTTGATGAACCAGGAGGACGGGACGCTGTGCGAGCGCGGCGAAACGGGAGAGATCGTCATCAAGGCGGACCGGGACGATCCGCCTCCCGGACTGTTTCGCGGATACCGCGACGACGAGGAGTTGACGTCGTCCTCGTGGCATGACGGATGGTATCACACGGGCGATCAGGCGTGGCAGGACGAGGACGGGTACTTGTGGTTTGTCGGCCGCGCGGACGATTTGATCAAAACGAGCGGATACCGGGTCGGGCCGTTCGAGGTCGAGTCGGCGGTGATGCAGCATCCGTGCGTGCTGGAATGCGCGATTACGGGCGTTCCGGATCCGATTCGCGGGCAGGTGATCAAGGCGACGATTGTTCTGGCGAAGGATTACCTTCCGAAGGCGGGGACGCCCGCGGAGGATATCGCGGCGTATCACAAAAAACTGACGGTCGAGATTCAGGAGCATGTCAAGCGCGTGACCGAGCCGTATAAATATCCCCGGGTGGTTGAATTCGTTCCCGATCTTCCGAAAACGATTTCGGGCAAGATTCGCCGGGTGGAAATCCGTCAGGAAGACGATCTCAGGGCGACTCGCGAATCGGAATAGCGTCCACATACGTATGCAGGAAGGGTGTACAATGTCGAGTGAGGAAAAGAAGAAGTTGTGCGTCAGGATTAACGAAATCGAATGCAAATCCTGCGGCCGTTGCGTGCTTGCCTGCCCGGTGAAGGTGCTGGAAATCGGCAAAACCCAGAACGCCCGAGGCTACCATTACGTGGTGTACAAGGGCGAAGGCTGCATCGGCTGCGGCAATTGTTATTATTCCTGCCCCGAACCGCTTGCCATCGAGGTTGTATAGGGCGGGGCGTGGTGAATTTGTTTGTCATCGCATTCGAGTAGAAGGAAAAACCAATGGCCACACAACTCATGAAAGGCAACCACGCGGTCATCGCCGGCGCGATTTACGCCGGGTGCGATTGCTATTTCGGCTACCCCATCACTCCCGCGTCGGAAATTCTGCAGGACGCGTCGGAAAAATTCCCCGCTCTCGGGCGGCGTTTCGTTCAGGCCGAATCGGAAGAGGCGGCGGCGAACATGTTGTACGGCGCGGCGTGCGCGGGCCATCGGGCGATGACGGCGTCTTCCGGTCCCGGCATCAGTTTGAAGCAGGAGGCGATTTCCTATCTTGCCGGAGCCGAATTGCCCGCCGTTATTATCGATGTTCAGCGGGCCGGTCCCGGGCTTGGCAATATCGGTCCCGAGCAGTCCGATTACAACCAGGTGGTCAAAGGCGGCGGGCACGGCAATTACCAGTGCCTGGTCCTCGCGCCCGGCAATGTCCAGGAAATGTGCGACATGACGATGAAGGCGTTCGACCTGGCGCAGAAGTACAGGAATCCGGTGTACGTGCTGACGGACGGCGTCCTGGGCCAGATGGTCGAGCCGCTCCAGTTCCCGGAACAGGCGCTCGAGCCGGCCATTGACGAGTCGTGGGCGGTTGCCGGAACGGCGGGGACGAGCCGCAACGTCATCAGTTCGATCGAACTCGATTTTGAAAAACTGGAAAGCAACAATGTCCGCCTTCAGGAAAAATACGCGTCCATGGCTGTCGAGGCCGACTGGGAGGAGTATTTGGTTGAAGACGCGGATGTGGTGATGGTCGCCTACGGCATTTCCAGCCGCATTGCCAAATCGGTCGCCGACGCGGCCCGGGCGGAAGGGATCAAGGCCGGCATGATCCGGTTGAAAACGCTGTTCCCGTTCCCGGCCGAGCCGCTGATCAAACTGGCGGCGAAGGCGAACAAACCCGCGTTCCTCGCGGTTGAGATGTCGAACGGGCAGATGATTGACGATGTTCGTTTGGCTATTCAGTGCAGGCGTCCGGTGCTTCTCGCCAACCGCATGGGCGGCAACGTCATTACGGGCGAAGAGATTCTGGACCGGGTTCGCGACGCGGCGAAGGAAGCGGGGAAATAACCACGACCATCACGAGAATGAAAAGGCAGAGACAATGGCAGCCACATTGACCAAACCGGAATCCATCAACGATGTGTATACGCTGAAGGGCGGGGCGGCTCCGACCGCAACGCATTACTGCCCCGGCTGCGGCCACGGCGTTGTGCATAAATTGATTGCAGAGGCCATGGACACGCTGGGCGTGCGCGAGCGGACGATTATGATAAGCCCGGTCGGGTGTTCGGTGTTCGCGTATTATTATTTCAACTGCGGCAACGTTCAGGCGGCGCACGGCCGCGCGCCCGCGGTCGGCACGGGCCTTTCCCGCGCCCGTGACGGAGCGGTGGTCATTTCGTATCAGGGTGACGGCGACTTGGCGTCGATTGGCTTGAACGAAACGCTTCAGGCCGCCAATCGCGGCGAAAAAATGGCGGTGATTTTCATCAACAACACGGTGTACGGCATGACCGGCGGCCAGATGGCGCCGACGACGATGGAGGGCGAGGTCACGGCAACGAGCCCGTGCGGACGCGATCCCCGCGAAGCCGGCTATCCGATTCACATGTGCGAGTTGATCGATCAGTTGAAGGCGCCCGTGTATATCGAGCGCGTTTCCGTGTCCGACATTGCGCATATCCGCAAGGCGAAGAAAGCGATCAACAAGGCGCTCGAGATTCAACGCGACGGCAAGGGCTACGCGTTTGTCGAGATCCTGTCCAACTGCCCGACGAATTTGCGCCAGAACATCCAGGCGTCGACGGACTTTGTCAATTTGCAGATGGAGAAGGAATTTCCGTTGAAGCTGTACCGCGATCGCAGCGCCGAAGCCGAGCCGTATTTCCGCGCGAAGCAAGTGTGGGACAAGGCGAAGATTGACGATTTGTATGATTTGGCGGCCAAGGCGGCTCCCGACGCGCCGGAGCGGGCCGACATTGCCCCGATAGGGGTGAAGATAGCGGGATTTGGCGGCCAGGGCGTTTTGTCGATGGGTTTGATTCTTGCGAACGCGGCGTGCCAGGGCCAGCGCCACACGTCATGGTATCCGTCGTACGGGCCGGAGCAGCGCGGCGGCACGGCGAACTGCTCGGTTCAGATTTCCGGGACGGCGATTGCGAGTCCGGTCGTCATTGCGCCGGACGTCCTGATTGCGTTGAACCGCCCGTCGCTTGAGAAGTTCCGCGAGGATGTCAAGCCGGGCGGCATAGTGTTGTATGACGAGCGGATTGAGGGCATTTCGTTGCCGGCGGGGATCAAGGGGTATGCGGTTCCGGCGGTCGCGCTTGCGGCCGAGGCGGGGACGGAGAAGGCGGCGAATACGGTTATGCTTGGCGCGTTGTCGGCTCTTGGCGTTACGGGCATGGATCGCGAGTTTTTCATTGCGGCGCTGAAGGACAACTTTGCGGGCAAGGACAAGGTGGTTGCGGTCAATGTGAAGGCGTTTGAATTGGCCGAAGCGTGGGCAAAACAGGCTGTGAAATAAAAAAACATAAAAGGGGAAATGCGATGGATATCCGTCTTGAACTGTTGGACAAGGCGAAACGGCGTGAATTGCCCAAGACCGACAAGCCGCTTCCGTTTGGCAAATTGCGTACGAACCATGTGTTTTTCATGAACTACCGGGACGGCGAATGGGTGGATCCGCGCATTGTCCCGTACGGACCGTTCGAGATGATGCCGGGTGCGATGGGGTTGCATTACGGCCAGACGTTGTTTGAGGGGGCGAAGGCGTTTATCCATGACGACGGCGAGTTGTATTTGTTCCGTTATGACAGGAACTGCGCGCGGTTGAATCATTCGGCGAGGACGATTTGCATGCCGGAGATTCCGGTTGCGGATCAGGTCGAGGCGGCGTTGCGCTTGTTGGATATTGAGCGTGACTGGTGCCCGTCGATGCCGGAGTCGTCGATGTATGTTCGTCCGTTCATGTTTGCGACGCAGGACGCGCTTGGCGTGAAGCCGGCGACGGAATACATGTATTGTTTGATGTTGTCTCCGGCGGGTCCGTATTATTCCGGCGGGGTGAATCATGCGATTCGGTTGTTGATTACGACGCGTTTTCACCGTGCGGTTTCGGGCGGTACGGGCACGGCGAAGACGGGCGGCAATTATGCGGCGTCTCTTCGTGCGCAGGAGTATGCGCAGGAGCGCGGTTGCGAACAGGTGTTGTATCTTGACGCGACGAATCAGACGTTGGAGGAAGTCGGCACGATGAATCATTATCATGTCGAGTCCGACGGGACGTTTGTTATTCCGACGTTTAACGATTCGGTGTTGGAGTCGATAACGTCGAGTTCGGTGTTGGAGTTGGGCGGCATGAAGGATTTGCCGATAACGATCAAGGCCCGTCAGGAGACGATTCGGGTTGACGCGTTTATTGAGGGCATCAAGTCGGGTCGTATTATGGAGGCGGGCGGTTTTGGTACGGCGGCTGTTATTAGTCCGGTTGGTTCGTACATGTTGGAGGACGGAACCGTATTGACGGTTGGCGATGGCGAGCCGGGAGTTCATTCAAAGATGCTGTATGAGTATTATAGCGGGATGCAAACGGGACGTCGGCCGGCGCCGGCCGGCTGGTTGCAGAAGGTGCCGCATTACCAGAATTGAATGCCCATGCCAAACGTAAAAAAGCCGCGCGCATGCGCGGTTTTTTTACGTTTTCTTGAATTCGGCCTTTTACGAAGCGATCATCCGTCATTTTTCGGGGAACGATTGCATCCGCTTCGCGATTGGTGATGGACGTGACATTTCGAACGGAGCGGGCCGCGCTCGTGAGCGAACGAAGAGAGCAATCCGCGTCCGGGTTTTGCTTTTTTGTTCTTTTGTTTTTACAATCCCCGGCATTTATCAGCGGTCATACACCGGCAGTTCGGACGGCATCGGCGGCGTTGCGTCAAATCCCGCGTCATACCCGTATTCTTCATATTCCGCACCGGTAGCCGCAGGCGCCGCTTCAGACTCGCCCTCCGACAAATACCGGCCCCGCGCCGCGTCTTTGGCATACCGCATTTCCGTGCGCGCACGACTGGCGTCGCGAAGCTGCGCCGCACGCGTCAACACATCGCCGACATCGTCGGCGGCGTCGACCCGCTCCAGAACATAATGCAAGTTGTGTTGATCCCTGAGCGTTGTCGGCAACAGCACTTCGGTAATGAAATCCATTCCGACATATTGATACCCGGGCGCCTTGATAGGCTCTCCCACATGCAACGGATAAAACTTCACCATGCGGTTATTTTCTTCGTACCCGGGATGTTCAATCCAGATGTCGTACACGCCGTAATGCTTGAACGGAACAACATACGGCGTTTTGCCCTTCCATTGCTGGTTGACCGTCACATCCGCGCCGGACGGCTCGCTGGTAATCACCAGCGCGCGTTCAACGCAACCCGGAAAAACCGCCAGGCACAGCAACCCGATCCCGAACCACCACTTTCTCATCATTTCTCCCGTTGCCCCATCGGTTCGGCCATGGCTCCATATATTTTTCGTCGAAAAATCCGGAAAATCCGCCGCAAACAGAAAGGACCGCCATGGCGGCAATGACAGATCATATCGTCCTTATACTATGTATAGCGTTACCCATGTCAAGTCCGGCTTTCGGCACTTTCCGCCCCGGACACGCAAAGGAAACAAACAGATGAAAATACGCCCGCGCCCCAGGCCCGGCAATTGTTTCATCACGACACCATCCCGTCAACGGCGGGTATATGGTTTTTCCGTTTCAACTTCAGCCGTATTTCTTGGTTGCATCGACTCCGATCCACGGTTATTCCTTGATTGTGCGACCGTATTTTTGTACTATTTGCCAGTATCGGGTAGTGCCCGAACCGATAACTTTTCGCATAGCGGTTTGTGTGTATCGCGGATGAGCACGCCGTTCTTGCAATAAAAGGGATATACCGTGATTAGAACAACCTTTATCCTTGTCCTTTGCGCCATTTTCATGAATATGCCCCATGGCGAATCGGTCGATATTGCGTCCGGAACGCCGGGATTCAGTCAGACAGACCAGTATTACTGCCCGCCTGGCGCAAAATTCTGTCCGGCACCCGGCGCAAATAACACGGTTTTTCTCGATACGCATTTCGGAATGGATGCGAAGACAGGCCAAGTTACCGCCTATACCGGCACCACCCATCCGAACGAAGTCTCCAATCCTCCCATGACCGGCGAACAGGTTTTGTTCTCGGCGCCGCCCGTTTCGGTGGAAAACAGATACGTCCCCTATCCCGGCGCGCCCCAAACCAATATGGCCGCAAGCACCTCCGCCTTGTCGCAACCGCTCCGGAACCCGAATGGCAGCTATGACCAAATGGTCAAACAACAACCCTCCGAGACGTCCCGTCCCGTGAAGGCCGTCGTCGGCCCGCAGTCATACTACCCGACTCAATCCGAAGTTGCGAACAAGCAGGCCAATCGCGCCGCCCGCGAAGAACGAATAACCCAAAACGAACGCGTTCCGTGGTGGAAAGGCGGGATATGGCGCAATCGCGGCAATGATAAAGAAGAAAGGGACGATATCCCGACCGCACGGCGCGCGTCCCCCGCCGCGGCGCGCCAGGACGATGTCTGGGACGATGAAGACGAATATTCCGGCTACAATCCGGACGGCTCGGTCGGAAGACAAAACACGGCACAGAGTTATCAGGCAAGCAGCCCCGCCTATAACGATCCGTACGGCACGCCCCAACAGAGCCAGCCGTACAACGACCCGTACGCGCAACCAATGCGGCAACAATACGCCGATCCGTACCCCCAGGGCGCGTCGATGAACAACGGCCCCATGTACGCGGGAGACGCCTATACGTTGCCCGATTCGCCGCCGCCCACATCGCCCTATGCGCCGGGCTATGCCTACCCGGGAGCGCCAGGCTACACGGAAGCCCCAATACCGGCGTCGAACCAGACGCTGTCAGGCAATACATTCCTGCCGCCGCCTCCCGGATCCGCTTCTTCCATTCCGCCCTCAAGCATGGGCGCCATGCCCTCCTCGATGCCGACGGGAGACGCCTCCGGTTCGGCTCAGTTCGAAGATGCGGTGCGCATGGTCAAGGACGGGCGGTTCAGCGAAGCCAAATCGATTCTGACGACGGAAACCCGCAACAACCCGGGCAACGCCGCCGGTTGGCGCTGGCTGGGCGATTGCCATTACAATTTGCTTGAACTCGACGACGCCGTCAACGCCTATCAGCGCGCGCTCGATCGCGATCCGAACGATTACTACGCGCTTCGCGGGCAAGGCTTCGCACACCTCCATCGCGGTCACGAACAATGGCGCCGCATGCAGGAAGAAGTCGCCATGGGGCAAAAGGACCAGGCCGCCGCGACCTTCGCGCAAGCGCATGAGAATTACAAAAAATCACTGGAACTCCTGGGCCTGTGCCTGCGCCGGGCGCCGAACGACACGGAAGCGGTCTATGGCGAGGCAATGGCGGCCGAAGGCGCAAGCCGAAAGCTGTACTCCAACGCAATCAGCTATTTGAAACTCGGTCCGGAAAATCGCGAACGCGCCGAATTGTTTGCCGAAAACTGCCTGACCGTCATTAACAAAGGCATTGACCGCGCACGCGAACGGTCGCGCCAAAGCCCCGGCGAATCCGGCCCAAGAGCGCTTCTTGGCGGTTTGTATCTGCGCAAGGCCATCCTGTACAATCAGCTTGGCAAACAGGATCTCGCCTTGATGGAACTTAAAAATTCCCGCGATGTCCAACAGTCGATCCTTGACGATATCGACAAAAACAACGCCACCGCCCAAAAGGGCGTCCAGGAAGCCGACGCCTACTGGGACGCATGGGGCGGGAACCGCTGATTTTCAAAACCGAAAATACCCGGCCGGCAATTGCCCGCCTTGCGCTTGTGGATGAATCATGTTGACAATCAGTAAACCCACACTGTTCAGTTCGGACAACCTCGCCACGCGAGGACAATGCAATCACGATTCGCCCGGTTGGCAACTCCGGTGGTTTGATCGGAGTACGCCGCCGGTTCTGGTTTGGCAGGGCGCCTTCAAAACATGCCGCCATCTTCAAGCCAACTGCCCTCACACCGGCTCGCTTGAAGAGGTGAAAAGCATGGTGGACGAAATGCTGAACACAAACTCATTCACCCGGTTCTCAAGCCAGCCAACCGACGCGTATCCTTCCCCCAAGACCGATGCCGGAGCCCCGCCCGGCGGCGTACGGAAAAAGCGCAGGAAAAAGAAACATTGACCGGTTCCGGTCCACGGTTGCCCTATGTTTATCAAGCCGCGCCGGAGCAATTTGCTTCCGGCGTTTTTATTGCGGAGGTCGTGAACGCACCGCGCAACGAATCACAGAGGAGAAAAGATGGAACATGAACTGGACGACTCGTTCATCAATGACGATATCATATGGAAAATCATCGCCGAAAATCACCGGGCCGATTCCGGCAAGGTCAAGGAAATCCTGGCCAAAGCGCGTGAATTGAACGGCCTGTCGTTGGATGAGGCGGCATCGCTGATGAACGTCTCCGACCCGGCGCTTCTGGCCGAGATGTTCGCCGCCGCCAATACGGTGAAAAACGCGATTTACGGCAGGCGCATGGTGATTTTCGCCCCGCTGTACATTTCCAACCTGTGCAACAACGAATGCCTGTACTGCGCGTTCCGCGTCAAAAACAAGGATGTCGTCCGACGGGCGCTCACCCAGGAAGAAATCGCCCGAGAGACAAAAATCCTTATCGATCAGGGCCACAAGCGCGTTCTTCTGGTCGCGGGCGAATCGTATCCGGGCCAGGAGGGATTTCAGTATGTGCTCGATTCCATCAAGACCATTTATTCGGTCAAATCCGGGCCGGGCGAAATCCGCCGGGTCAACGCAAATATAGCGCCATTGACCACCGACGAGTTCCGGCAACTGGCGGGAACCGGCATTGGCACATTCCAGTTGTTCCAGGAGACGTATCACAGGGAAACGTATCATAAAGTTCATGTCGCCGGCAAGAAAACGAATTACGCCTGGCGCGTCACCGCATTCGACCGGGCGATGGAAGCGGGCATCAGCGATGTCGGAATTGGCGTGCTTTTCGGGTTGTTCAACTGGCATTTCGAGACGATCGCCATGTTGCAACAGATTCGCCATCTTGAAGAGAAATTCGGCGTCGGTCCGCATACCATCAGTGTGCCGCGCATCGAACCCGCCGTCGGTTCCAATATGGCGGAGCATCCGCCAGCCGCCGTTTCCGATATTGATTTCCGCAAGATCGTCGCCATTCTGCGGCTGACGGTGCCGTATACCGGTATTATCATGTCGACGCGCGAGACGGCCAATTTGCGGCAGAAGCTGTTCGCTTTGGGCGTGAGCCAGATTTCCGGCGGCAGTCGGACCAATCCGGGCGGGTATTCCGAAGCCGGTTTGCAGGAAGACACGGAAGCGCAATTTTCCCTGGGCGATCAACGGACATTGGACGAAGTCATTCATGATGTGGCGGAGATGGGGTATATTCCTTCGTTCTGCACGGGGTGTTATCGTTTGGGGAGGACGGGGAAAGATTTCATGGATTTGGCGCGACCGGGCGAGATCCGTCATCATTGCGATCCCAATGCATTTTCGACGTTCCAGGAGTATTTGATTGATTATGCGTCGCCCGAAACGAAGAAAATCGGCGAAACGCTTATCAATTCCGCGGTGCGGGAGATGGAACCGTCTGTTCGTGCGACGACGGAAAAAATGGTTGCCGATGTCAGGTCGGGCAAACGTGACGTGTATTGCTAGACCGGGCCGCCATGCACCCGTATTTTTCCGAAGCCATGCGAAAGGCGGCTCCTTCTTGCCCGGCCGTTCGACCTGGAACATGGAGCCGCCTTCCGCTGGACCGCTTTTTAACCCGGAAGAAACGTTATTTTTCGATACAGACGGCCTGTTTTTGCGCCTTGACCGCAAGCTCGGACGTTTTGAAAACATGCGCCTGAGTCATGGCAATTTCCGTCCGGTTGAGACAATCAAGTATAAGCTCGCCAAAGAACGGATACCCCACCTGCCCACGAAGATTATGCCGTTCGTTGTCCTTGTCGTTGACGAGGAACAACGTGTCCGTGCTCTTTGAACCGCCGACGTCAATGTATTTCCGCAGCTCAATATATCCGTGGGTGCCAAGAATAAACGTACGGCCATCGCCCCACGTTTCCAGCGCATCCGGCGTCAACCAGTCGAGGCGGAAATATCCGGTCGCGCCGTTGTCGGCGACAAACGCCATATCGCCAAAATCCTGCAACCCCGGATACTCTTTATAACGGTAGTTCGCCACGCGGCTATAACTCACGGTCGCGTCGGTTGCGCCGGTATAATACAGGAACTGCTCGATCTGGTGCGAGCCGATATCGCAGAGTATGCCGCCGTAACGGGGCAGATCGAAAAACCATTCGGGACGGCTGGGGATATTGATGCGGTGCGGTCCCATGCCAAGAACCTGAACAACCCGGCCAATGCGTCCTTCCTTGATGAACTCGCCGGCCTTGACCGCGCATTCGACGTGCAGACGTTCGCTGAAATACCCCATGAACTTGCGGCCGGTTTCAACCACGACCTTCCTCGCTTCTTCGAGTTTGTCCAGTTCGGTGAAAAGCGGCTTGTCGGTAAAATAGTCGCGCCCGGCCCGCAGTACCTTGAACCCGATATCGGCGCGGTCGCAGGAGACCGCGGCGGATGCGACCATTTTCACTTCGGGATCGTCGAAGATGCGTTCGAGGCTGTCCACCGGCTTTGCCTGCGGGAATTTTTTCAGGAACGCTTCGACCAGTTTCGGATTTGGATCGTACACGTAGCGGAGATCGGCTCCGGCCTCGGTCAATCCGTTGGACATTCCGTAGATGTGACCATGGTCCAGGTGGGCGGCGGCAAAGACGAATTCTCCCGGCTTCACGACTTTTTTCGACACGCCTTCGGCACGGGGCGCATAGTTCTGACCGTCGGCACGTTCGGGGCTGCTGGACATGCTGGTTTCCTTTCCTGTATGAACGTTTTTAAGAATGCATTAGCGATCCAACCGCCGCAAAATACGACCGCCTTCATTCAGCAGTATGTCGGCCGCCTGTTCGGACGTGTAGTTGCCCAAACCGACGCCCTCGATCACCTGCCGCAGCATTTCCTTGATGCGGACGTGTTCGAAATACGGGCTTGGCGTATAGCATTCCGTGTTCAGAATCTGTTCCATCGCCGCCTTGATCAGCGGATTGATGAGGCCTTCCCTTTCGGTCGTTTCAAAACCGATTTTGGAAAGCAGAACGCCGCGGGTGGACTTGAGGTTTTTCGCTCCTTCTTCGGTGCAGAGCATGAAGTTGAGGAATTTGGCGGCCATTTCGGGGTTTTTGGTGTTTTTGGATACGGCGAACATCATGGAGGGACGGCCGATGCGGCCCAGGTTTTTGGCTTCCGGCATGGTGAGGAAATCGCCAAGGACGTATTCGAATTCATCCCTGATCGTCGACATGCGCACGGACAGGTGGGCGTCCCAGGTCATGGTTCCGGCCCATTTTCCTTCGACCCATTCCACGAACTCGTGGGTGGTGCGATACGAGTCGCCGCCGATGCTGATGCGGTTCGATAAATGGGGAATGGCCTTGGCGTCGGAAAGGGCTTTATAGAAGTCCATCCATTCGACGAGTTCTTCCCTGGTGAGATCGATTGCCGGCTTGTCGGGATTGATGTACTGCCTGCCGGTCTTCTGGAAAATGTAGGAGTGCGTCAGAAGCGAGATTTCGTGCCAGTGCAAATCGAGAGGAAAATAGTCCTTGCCCAATTTTTCCTGGAATACGGCGCCGGCCGCGAGCAAATCGTCCCATGTTTTGGGAAGGGGCAGACCGGCCTTGTCCCACGTTGTTTTGTTCCATACCTCGACCTGTCCGCCGAAAGACACGGGCAATGCGTTCAGTTTGCCCTTGACCATGCCGGTATCGAGCCATTTCTTGTCGAATTGGCTGATGTCGAGGACATTCGTGTATTGGAGGAGATCGAGAAAACCGGCGCCTTCCTTCGAGAACATGGGAAGCCACGCCCAGTCTATTTGCATGATGTCGGCTTCGGCGCCGGCGCCGATTTGAGTGGTGAGGCGTTCCAGATAACCGTCCCATCCCATGTATTCGCCCTTGATGGTGACGCCCGGGTTTTTCGCCTCGAATTCCTTGATGGCGGCAAGGGTGGCTTCATGGCGCTCGGACGCCCCCCACCATGAAAAGCGAAGAACGATTTCGCCCGAAAAAGCCGCGGTCGAAAAAACAATGAGAGCGATGACACATACTAGAAATTTGCGCATAGGTCGTCTCCATCCCAGAAAAAAAAACTTCGTGTTACCCGAAACACGAAGCGATCAATCCAGCGTCAGGTTTATTCCGGTTTCCTTGTCGAAGATATGGCACCTGTCCATGATGAAATAGAAATCGTTCTCTTCGCCTCGAGCCTTGGCGGCTGTTTTGCCGAGACCTTCGAGTCTGATGCGCGAGGTGAATTCGTTGCCGTTGACGTCGAAATACATATACAGTTCGCTTCCCATGTGTTCGACCAGCTTGATGCGGCCCGGGATAAAACAGGCGGGGTCGCCCTCGGCGCCGTGCGTTTCGCGCACGCCGAAGTCTTCGGGCCGAATGCCCAGCTGCACCGTTTGGCCGACGCGGTCTTTCAGCCTGGCCGCCTTCTTTTCCAGAAGCGGCAGCAGCACGTTTCCAAGAGAGACGGCCAGTCCCGATCCCATTTTTTCGAGAAGAGGATGCGCCACAAAACGGCGACGGCCACCGAACCGCCCAGAACCGACGGCAGGTAAAAGGCGGTTCGGAAAAAATTGATGCCCCGCAACTTGAAGTTGAGGACGTGCGCGATGAACAAGGCGAACACAAGACGGGCCGGAACGGACAAGAGAACAAACAGGATGGTGGTCCCCATCGATTTCCAGAACAGGCTGTCCCTGAACATTTCGGTATAGTTCTCAACCCCGATGTACAGGGGCGGAGTGATGATCTCGTATTCGGTGAAGCTCAGGCAGAACGAGGTTGCGAAGGGGAACAGTTTAAACATAACCAGCCCCAACAGGTAGGGCAGGATAAACAGGAACCCGAGTTTTCGGCTTTCATACATTATATGCTTCCCCTTGAGAGCGTATCGTCGTTCTTTTGCCGCGCGCGTTTATCGGGCGGAATCGTTCATGCCGCCGACCACGATGCCCGACGATCCGGCGAAGCCGCTCACGCTTTTCGACTTTTCATGAAACTTGATCGCGCGCGACAGCAGGCCGTCCTTCGTATAGAAGTCGTCGCCTTTTTCGAGCGGAAGCGCCACGGTGCTTTTGCTGATCGCCGATTTGTAAATGCCCTGGATGACGTTAATGGCATTCTTGCCGTCCTGGCCCGTGATCAGCGGTTGGGTGCCGTTTTCCAACGCGGTCAGAACATCGCCGATTTGGGCGGGGTGTCCTTCGTCCTTGATTTCCGGCAGGCTTTCATACATGTCGTTCACTTCTTTTATGAACGCTTCGTTGTCGCCTTCGGGGAAGCCGTTTTCGCGCGGCACATAGGCTTTGACGCGCCACGGCATGGCGATGCTGCCCTTCTCGGCCTGGATGACGATAGCCTGTTCTTCGCCGTAATGGACGAGCGAACTGGTCAATTGGCCCAGCGCATGCGGTTTGAAACGGAAGAAGGACATGGAAATGTCTTCGACCTCCGAATTGTCGTGCGCGAGATTGTCGATGACCGACAGCACTTCATACGGCATGCCGAGGAACCAGAGCATGAGATCGATGTGATGCACCGAATGGTTGAGCGTGCAGCCGCCGCCTTCGCTGGCCCAGGTTCCGCGCCAGTCCAGATCGTAATACGAGTGGGCGCGCCACCAGAACGAATTGACCATGATGTGCTTGACCTGGCCGAGAATGCCGGAGTCGAGAATCGACTTCATGCGCATATGGGTGGTGCGGAAACGGTTCTGCGCCACCACCGACAGCATTTTTCCGCTTTCCCTGGCGGCGGCGAGCATGGCGTCGCATTCTTCGAGCGAGGCGGCCATGGGTTTTTCCAGGAGCACGTTTTTCCCCGCTTTGAGGAACGCTATGGTCAATGGGCAGTGGGTGGAGGGGGGCGTGCAAATCGAGACCAAATCAATATCGTCGTTCACGAAGTCGAGCGGATTTTCGGCAATGCGGCAGTCGGGGGCGAGATTGAACTTTTGTTTCAGTTCTTCCGCGCGTTCCGGGAAGCGGTCCGCCAGGGCGACGATGCGGCAGCGGTCCGGGTATTTGAGATATCCATCGATGTGACGGTTGGCAATGCCTCCGCTTCCAATGATCGCGATTTTAAGCATTCGACTCATCTCCTTTTCAAACGGGCGTAAAAATTGCGTTGTAAAAAACTGGTCCAGCGGAAGGCTGGCTTGGGGGTTTGGGGGCGAAGCCAGCCCC
>DAIPJX010000171.1:0-5584 GCA_036770065.1 Planctomycetota bacterium | reverse complement strand
TCCAGCATTGTTCATTGTTCATTATTCATTGTTCATTGTTACTTGTTCATTTGCATTAACGCAATGCGGTGCAATATAAAAAAACGCGACTGTAAATGTAACACCCGATCATACCACTCTTTTCTTGACAGGGAAGGGGATAAATCATACTGTCGGACAAAGCGCCCTCGCGTCCGAGGGCGGACTTTGCATCGGGACGGGGAACCATGATGGAAGACGCATTGAAAAAAGCGCAAGTGCTCACCGAGGCGCTTCCGTATATCAAGGAATTCAAAAACAAAATCATCGTGATCAAACTCGGCGGTTCGGCCCAGGATGACCCCGAAATTTTGAAAAATATCTTCATCGACTGCCAAATCATGCTCGCCGTCGGCATGCGCCCCGTCGTCGTCTACGGCGGCGGAAAAAAAATCTCGCGCGCAATGAAAGAAACAGGACGCTCGGCGCGATTCATCCAGGGACAACGCGTCACCGACGAAACAACCATGAAAATCGCCGCCAACGTGCTGGCCGATGAAGTCGGAGGCGAACTGCTCGCCCTCCTGCGCCAAGCCGGAGGAGTCGGGTTCCTGCTCAACGGACGCGACCACGCGTTCCTCCGCGCAATCAAAAAAACGCTCCCCGGACACCCCGAGGCCGACCTCGGCTTTGTCGGAGAACCCGTCGCCATCGACGCGACCCCGATCCACCGGGCGTTTGAAATGCAGCACTGGCCGGACGGACGCGAGCGCATTCCGCTCATCGCGCCCATCGCCTGCGGCTGCGGACGCGACTCCCGCACCCTCTACAACGTAAATGGAGACACCGCCGCCGCGCTTATCGCCCGAGACCTGCATGCGGAAAAACTGGTCTTCATCTCCGATATCGCCGGAATCTACCGGGACAAGGACGACGAAACCACCATCTTCTCCCAACTGGACAAGGACGGCGTCGAACAGTTGATCCGGGAACAAATCATCGTCGGCGGCATGATACCGAAAGTCGAAGCCTGCCTCTTCGCTCTCGAAGGAGGCGTGAAAAAAGCGCACATCGTCGCCGGTGCCGAACCGCACGCGCTTCTGCTGGAAATCTTCACCCGCTCGGGCGTCGGCACTGAAATCATATTGGAGAAGTAACGATGGCGGACCGGCGCATTCCTTCCCCGCTGACGCGACGACGATGCCGGAAACAACCGGAACATCGGCGTTTCTTCGCGGTTTCATGAAGCAATACAGGAAAGGAATATAATGGACTTCGCAAGCATTCAGCAACAGTTCGACAACAACGTTATCGCCAACTATTCCCGCCACCCCATCTGCATCGTCAAGGGCGAGGGCAGTCTCGTGTGGGATACGGACGGGAAGGAATATATCGACCTTTTCCCCGGATGGGGCGTGGGCGGCCTTGGGCATTGCCACCCGAAAGTGGCGGAAGCGATTTGCCGCCAGGCGAAAAAATTGATCCATGTGGCGAACCACTACTATTCGGAAGAGCAGGGCGAGTTCGGCGAAGCGCTCGCCAGCCGCGCCGGCGGACGGAAAGTGTTTTTCTGCAACTCCGGCGCGGAAGCAAACGAAGCGGCAATCAAATTGGCGCGGTTGGCACGGCAACCCAAAAATAAAATCATCACCATGAAACACTCCTTCCATGGCCGCACCATGGGAGCAATCAGCGCAACCGGTCAGCCGGAATACCAAAAAGGCTTTACGCCCATCGTTCCCGGCTTCGCCTACGCAACCATGAACGACCTGGCGTCGGTCGCCGAACTGGTCGATAACGAGACCTGCGCAATTATGGTCGAACCGGTACAGGGCGAGGGCGGAGTCATTCCCGCGACCAAAGAGTTCCTTCAGGGCTTGCGAAAACTGGCCGACGAAAAAAACCTCGTGCTGGTTTTCGACGAAGTGCAAACAGCGCCCGCGCGGCTCGGCGAATGGTTCGGCTATCAATACTTCGGCGTTGAACCAGACATCATCACCACCGCAAAAGCCATCGCCGGCGGCATGCCGTTCGGCGCAACCCTGGCGACGCCGGAAATCGCACGCTTCCTCAAACCCGGCACCCACGCGTCCACCTTCGGCGGCCACTCCCTCGGCTGCGCCGCCGGAATCGCCGCATTCAAGGCGATGGAAGAGGAAAACGTGCTGGATAACATCAGGACAACCGGACCATGGCTCGACTCACAGCTTGCGAAAATCGCCGCGTCCAGCGGCGGCATTCAGACAGTGCGGCGCTGCGGATTCATGATCGGAATCGAACTCGAGTTCCCCGGCGCCGACCTGGTCGCCGATTGCCGCAACCACGGACTCCTCGTCAACTGCACCCACCAAACCGTCCTGCGGTTGCTGCCCGCGTTCAATATCACCAGGGAAACACTGGGCAAAGGCCTCGAGATCCTCGCCGACAGCCTCAACCGCGCCTTGCGCAAGGGAAGCATCAGAACCAAAGCCCGGTAAAACATACAACGTTTTCATTCTCCATGAAAATCGCCCTTTTCGCATGCGGCGGAAGGGCGATTTTTTCGCAAACTACTGATATATTAGCAATATATTGTTGGTTTATACCTGTAAATGAGCCATAAATAATACTTGAAACTTCGCGTTGACTAACATATTTTATCTGGTATATATGAAAATAGATGTTTGACGCCGTCTCAGGAAGCGACGCGTCCATTTCCAAAATGGCAATAAAGCGTACCGAACCCTTGCGTTTTGCGCAACAACCGCATATACAGCACTATGTGACGAATCATCAGGACTACTTATCAAGGCGATGCGTTGGGCGGAAGCTCGATGAAAGCGGGAGGCGAACGTCGGTATATGTCGGTCGAACGTACGAAACTGCGGGTCGGTGGAATGGAAATCATCCCGGTCGAAAATGTGCTGCGGGACGCCACGCTGGACGGCAACGGTTCATTGACCCAGCAAGTATACCGACTGGTGCGAGCGCTCGTCGCGTCGCTTACACTGCTGCCCAATCAATTCCTGTCCGAAAAGGACGTCGCGGCAAGCCTCAATATCAGCAAAACCCCGGTGCGGGAAGCGTTCATCCGACTGGCCGAAGACGAAATCGTCCGAATCGTGCCAAAAAGCGGAACCTATGTCGCACCCGTCGACACGGAAAAAGCAATGGAAGGGATGTTTATCTGGACCGCCCTGGAATGCTCATGCGCGGCACAGGCAGCCGAATATATGACCATCGCCGGCATCGGACGACTGCGGGGCAGCCTGGAAATCCAGAAAACGGCAATCATGAAAGCAAACGCCGCCGGATTCGATCGGGAATGCGACGCATTCCACGACATCATTTTCGATATGGCCGATCTGCCCGATGCACGGAAACTGATCGAACAGGCCCGATTCGAAGTCGACCGCATACTCTGCATCGGACAGGGATACGGAAAAATACCAATGGACGAAACGCTCGCCGACCACTCCGCCATCGTCAACGCAATCGGAAAAAACGACGGCGAAGAAGTGCGTTCGCGCATGGCGGAACATATGGGACGCATGAAAAAATCCATCGCCGAAATCGTCGCCAGCGACCTCCATGTGGAACTGCTCCATTTCTTGAACCAGAAACGGCCCGGAACACGGCGTTCACGAGCCGGAAAGAAAGGAAAAACATGATTCTCGACCAATTTTCGCTCGCAGGAAAAGTAGCCGTCGTCACCGGAGCCAACACTGGACTCGGCCAGGGAATCGCCCTCGCCATGGCCGAAGCCGGAGCGAAAGTCGCTCTGGTCGGACGCTCCGACATGGACCAAACCGCCGGGGAAATCACCAAAAACGGAGGCGAATGCTTCGCCGTCAAAGCCGATCTCCAAGACGTCGGCGTCGTGCAATCCATCGTCGACAAAACCGTGGAACAATACGGCGCCGTCAACATCCTCGTCAACAACGCCGGCATCATCCGGCGCGCCGACTCAATCGACTTCACCGAAAAAGACTGGGACGACGTCATGAACGTCAACCTCAAATCGCTCTTCTTTCTCTCCCAGGCGGCCGCGCGGCAATACATCAGGCAAAACACCGGCGGAAAAATCGTCAACATCGCCTCCCTCCTGTCCTATCAGGGCGGAATCCGCGTGCCCAGCTATACCTCGTCCAAATCCGGACAAATGGGACTCACCCGACTCCTCGCCTGCGAATGGGCCGCCAAACGGATAAACGTCAACGGAATCGCTCCCGGATACATGGTCACAAACAACACCGAAGCGCTGCGAAACGACCCCGCGCGCTACAACGCAATCCTCGACCGCATCCCCGCCGGACGATGGGGCGAACCAAGCGACCTGGCCGGAGCGGCCGTGTTCCTCGCCTCGGCGGCATCCGATTATATGCACGGATTCACCATCGCCGTCGACGGCGGCTGGCTGGCGCGGTAACCTTCCGCCAGTTTTCGGAGTGTACAATGATTGACCGCGACGCCGGATTTTCGGCTGAAACGATTGCGCCGCCAAGCACCATGACCGAAATGCCGATCTCCGAAATCCTCGGACGCATAAAACAAAAGAACAACGAAACACAAAAAGAGGGAAGGCCGGAGCCTTCCCTCTCGAAATACAGAATACAGTATGAACGCCACGCTCATTCAGGCGCGATGGCGCTGACCGGGCACTCGCCGACGCAAGCGCCGCAATCAATGCAGGTGGCGGCGTCAATGACGTAAATCGGGCTGCCTTCGCTGATCGCGCTGACCGGGCAGACGTCCTTGCAGGCGCCGCAGGCCTGGCAGCCATCGGAAATAACATGAGCCATATTTTCTCCTTATGTGTTTGAGGTACGAAGCACTGTTTCCACGACAAGCATTTTCATCCAATCACACGCGGATCGGACGTTCCAGAACCAATCATACCATATGTACCTTACATAGCATACTGTCAAAATCAATACAAAAAAATGCGCGCCGTTTTTTGACGCGGCAATTGACGGTGCGAGAATGTCCGGCTCAGTCGCGACGCCAATACGGATCGGTGGTGAAAACGCCGCGCGCTCCGCTACGCCACCGGAAAAGACCCGAACGGCGACGAGCCGGCGCGGGATTCACCTGCGCCCGCGGCGCCGCCGATTCGCCCAAAGTGGGCGGGAGCGCGTCCGGAGACGACTTCGGGACATCGGGCGCTTGAACCGGAACGCCCGGCGAGGCCATGGGCAACACCGGTTCCGCCAACGCCGGGTCGCCGACAATAACCGGTTCGTCAACAACCGGCTCCCGCACCGGCTCCGCCGGCGGCGTCGGGGCCGACGGTTCCAGTGGTTCCGATGGCGCGGACGCTTCGGACGCTTCCGGCACAATCACGATATGCGGCTGCGACGCCAGGCCGGAATACTTGCCCGAGACCGGTTCGTCGACCGTCTCCGCCGCGCTTTCCAGTTCGATCAGCATTGCCGTCAATTCGTCGGCCTTTTCCACATCGTATTTGCGCAAAAGACCAATCGTAATCCAGGCGTCGGAAAACTCGTCGTTCCCGATTTGCATCCCCGCCAAAAACGCCAAGTCGCGCGCCAACTTGACCGTATCGACAGGAGTCGGGCGTTCAATCAATTGCGGCGGGACGAATCCCTCCGGCATCTCCACGATAACCGCGCTCTCGCCGCCCGGG
>DAIPJX010000326.1:0-1637 GCA_036770065.1 Planctomycetota bacterium | reverse complement strand
CGTGTTTGTAGTCGGAAGGCTCCATGTTGCCGCGCAGCTTGTCCGCAGCCTTGAACAGTTCGGCTTCAAAGCCCAGGTTGCCGCCGTTTTTGTTGCTCTTGGATTTTGCCATATTTTACTGTATCCTCTGGAGCTTTGCGCAATCGCCATTCAAACCGCCGAATGGCGATTGCGCAAAATGGAAAAACGCATTTTTATTGAGGTTTACGACTCTTGCAAGGGTTCAATTATCGCCGTGGCGGATTTTAACGCAATAAAAAGCGAATGCTGTTTTCGCCAGCACACCATGCGGAGACGCACGTCATACCGAAGCAACCAATCGTGGCAACGGAATGCACGCGTCAACGCGTCATTCCGGACGACTTCTGGCGCGCCAAGCGTGCATGATCGGGAGAGGCATTCCGGGCGTTCGCGGCTGATATGTACTTATCATTATTATTGCCAAGATGTAGCAAGCGTTGTTTTCGCTCCTGCTCCATATGCGAATCGGAAAAGGTGATGGACAACCGTTCCTTTGCCGCGACTTCGACGCAGCGTTCTTTGAATTCATCACTCCCGTTCACGGTCAAGGGCTGCCCGTTAAATTTCGCCATGGCGATACGCAAGGCTGACTGAATTCCTGCATCGCCGACATCGCGTTTCAGCGATATGTGGCTGCCGTTATCGCGGAAGACATCCTGCCCTACCCGGTAAAAAAGCGTCCCCCTGCCAGTCACATGGGCGATTTTGGCCGCGACAATCTTCGTGTCGTGGAGATCGCGGGCGGTTATGTTTATCAATGCGGGAGCGGCCGCGCCGCGTTTTCTCAGGGCGTAAATGGCGGGGATGTTTCCGCGTTCGGCCTCCCGCTTCAACCATTCGATATAACCGAGCGGCTTGTGGCGGCTTTTGATTTCCTCTCGTTTTCGCGCCATTGTCCGGCGTACATCCGCGATTACGGCGCGGGCGGAAGCGCGGGCCTGAAGACGCAACTTGCGTTTCAAGTGTGATGCGACCGCTTTCGGCAGTCTCGATTTCGCCGAGGCGGCCACGCGCCGCATGATTCGTTTTTGATCGCCCCAGATCGCCGCCAATTGCGCTTTGCGCTCTTTCCTGGCAGTTTCCTTTCCCCGCTGGTACTGCTGGTAAAGAGATTCCGAACCGGCCAGCGGTGGTTTTTGGTATGTTGACGATGCGGTTTTGGCTGGTGGTGCGTGTAGAGTATCAATCGCGGGCGAAATGTCGAGCGGAACAAAAACTCCAAGCCGTTTTTCCAATTTTGCTTTTGATAAACCACGAGCGACAGCGCTGGCCTTGACGGCTATGGCGCCGGCACGGTCGACCATAACCAATCCATTTCCCTTGAGCCGCAAGGATATACCCACCTCCGCAAGTGCGGAATGTAATTGCTTCCACGATTGCGCAACACAAAGAAGTGGGGTGGCTTTTTTCCTAGCATACGACAAAAAGCTCTCCGCGCCGCTATGGGCTTCCATATCCCGTGCTTTGGCTTCGGTCGCGCTCCTGTTCGGGTGATGATTGGTTGGCTGCAATGAGTTGTCGCGTTCCAGATTGGCACATAGCTCCGCCAGAATTTTGAAATCGCGGCGGGGAGTATGTATCGTGAGCCGTTCAGGATGGATTTTGTTGATGATGAG
>DAIPJX010000170.1:0-5592 GCA_036770065.1 Planctomycetota bacterium | reverse complement strand
GCGGCTTTTCCCGCCGATTTGGCCTTTGCCGAGCGTTTCTTTTTCGGTTTCTCCTCCGGCGCCGGCAAATAGAACGAAGCGGCGGTCAACGGCTTGAACTCCTCCGCCTGCGCTTCCGGTTTTACCTCGACCGTCGTCGTCGCGGCTTTTTCCTTCGCGTTCTCTTTCTCCGCGCTTTTGGCTTGTGCCCCGTCCTTCTTCTCCGGTTCTTTTTTGCGCGAACGGCGCGGCCTGGAACGCGACGGTTTTTGCGCCGTTTCGTCGGTGTCCTTCGTTTCCGTTTTCGGCTCCGTCGGCAACGGCGCTGGTGTTTCGGTCCGCGCCTCGGGCGCCGTTTCCGTTGTTTGGTCGCGTTGTTCCGAATCGAGGCGGGTGCGGCGCAGTTTCTTGTTGCGGCGGCGGCGCGCGGAACGGCTGAGTTTCTGGGTCGGTTTCGGCTCGTCCAGAAGAACGCCGCCGGATTCGTCGGAAACAACCGGACGCGCCTCTGTCGCCGCCGGTTTTCCCTGCTGTTGCTGCGTCTGTCCCTTGTGGCAACGGTTGTCTTCCCGGCCATAAATGCGCTCGGCCAGCAGATCGCGCCAGTGATTCAAATCCATCGTCGGCTTGCCTTCCGCCGCATGGACGATCTCGGCAAAAGCCAACGCTTCATGGAACGAATCCTGGGTGACGAAATTGGCGATTCCGCCCCGTTTTTCGCCCGCATGCGTAAAACGATGCTGGGCAAGATAAATATGAACAATCCGGTCCACCATCTTGCGGGGAAAATGAAGACGGGCAGCCAGCGGTTCGAGAAACGAGTGCACCTTGTCGAAACGAAGACGGGGAAAACCGTTCGACGGCCAGTCCTTGCCGAGCTTGCGCTTGAGGGCGCCCAACAGCAGGACGGCGAAAATAAGCGACGGCGACGCGTCCGGAAGGACCGTGTCTCCGCGATCAAGCGCGGCCAAGCGCCGCCAAAAAAGAGTGTTGTCGCCCGTGTCCTTCTCCATGCACTCCGACACTTCCGGCAAGATGACGGCGAGGACGCCCGTCGATTGCAGCAACCGGACCGCCTTCTCTCCCGACTGGAACGCGAACAAACGGACTATCTCTTCCAGAAGCCGGGCGGGGGACGCTTTCGAAAGTTCGTCGGCATGGCGAACTATCGCGTCGCGCGTCTCCGGATCGAGTTCGAAATCAAGCCGGCTGGCAAAGCGAATCGCCCGCACCATCCGCACCGGATCCTCGCGGAAGCGAATGCACGGATCGCCAATGGATCGGATGCGCCTGGCGGCCAAATCCTCCATGCCGCCGACGTAGTCGATAATGGAAAACGATTCAATATCGTAGAACAGGCCGTTCACGGTAAAGTCGCGGCGAAGCGCGTCCTCCTGCGGCGTGCCGAAATGGTTGTCGTCGCGTTGGAACAGATCCGCGTCGGGATCGGCCGGATCGACAACCGTCCCGGGCGTTCGGCGGAACGTCGAGGTCTCTATGATTTTTTCGCCGTAGCGAATATGGGCGAGACGGAAGCGGCGGCCGATTAAAATGCAATTGCGGAACAGCGCCCGAATTTCCTCGGGCCGGGCGTTGGTCGAAATATCGAAATCCTTCGGCTTCCGGCCAAGCAGCAAATCGCGCACGCCGCCGCCGACCAGATACGCCGTAAAATCGTTTTTCACCAACCGGTACAAAACCTTGACCGCGTCCTGGTCGATATCCCTGCGCGAAATCGTATGATCCTCGCGCATGGTAATGACGGGTTCGGGAAGGATCGCCGGATCAAGCTCTCCGGCCGGAGCGGTGCAACCATCAACATCCATAAGCAATACGCCTTTTTCAAAGCCATTTTCAACACGAAGGAGGGAAGACCCGCTTCAGTAAAAAAACGCGCGCTCAGCCGTTCTTCAACCGGTTCGGACCGTTCCCGCTCTGTTCGGCGCATGCGGCCGAACGGACGGGCTTGCGAACTCCTCAAGCCACCCTTTCCATCCTCGCGCCCAAATGGCGTAGTCGTTCATCAATACATTCATACCCGCGGTCAATCTGCGTCACATTCTCGATAATCGACTGGCCTTCCGCGGCCAGGGCGGCCGCCAAAAGCGCCATGCCCGCGCGAATATCGGGACTCCGCATTCGGGAACCGTGCAATTGCGTTTCGCCTATCACAACGGCGCGATGAGGATCGCACAACACAATCTGCGCCCCCATGTCCAAAAGTTGATCGACGAAAAACAATCTGCTCTCAAACATCTTTTCGTGAATCATCACGCTGCCTTTGACCTGCGTCGCCGCGACCAGCGCGATGGACGTAAGGTCGGCGGGAAACGCCGGCCAGGGAGAAGACGCTATCGTCGGCACCGCACCCTGAAAATCGGGTTGCACTTCGCGCGGCTGATCCGCCCGGACAAACAGGTCCCCGCCCCTAATCTCCCCAATAATCCCGAGTCGGGCGAACTGGAACAATATCATCCGCAAATCTTCAGGAACCACCCGCTCAATCGTCAACTCGCCGCCGGTGATGCCCGCCAGCGCCATCAACGACGCCACCTCCAGATAATCCGGCCCGAGCGTGACTTCCTTGTTGTCCATTGATAATGATTGAACGCCTTCGACCGTAATTTGGTTCGTGCCTATGCCGCGAATGTTCGCGCCGATTGTATTAAGGAACCGGCACAACTCCTGAACATGCGGTTCGCAGGCCGCGTTCCGGATAATCGTCTCGCCGTCCGCAACCGATGCGGCCATGACCACATTTTCCGTTGCCGTGACCGAAGCCTCGTCCAAAAGAATGTCGGCGCCGTGCAGTCGTGTTTTCGTCGTCAGGATAACGCTGTTTTCCGTCCCGGCGACTGTGGCGCCCATTTGTTCAAGCGCCAGGATATGCGTGTCGATGCGGCGACGCCCAATCTTGTCTCCGCCCGGATGCGGCAATTCAACCCGGCCGAACCTGTGCAATAGCGGAGCGGCCAGCATCACGCTGCCGCGGACCTTTCGGCAAAGAACGGGATCGAGCGGTTTGTCGACCAATCCCGAGGAAAGCGGACGTATATCGTATTCGCCCTGGTGCGCGAAACGCATGCCCATGCTTTCCAAAAGAGTCAGGAGGGTGTGAACATCGCCTATTTTCGGGATATTTCGAATCCAGACGCCTCCATCGGCCAGAAGGCTGGCGCAGAGGATGGGCAACGCGGCATTTTTATTACCTGAAGTGCGAATGGTCCCGCTGATGGGATACCCGCCGTCGATGATGAATTTTTCCATGTCAACTCTATATACCAACGCCAGTTCAAACTTTGGTCCGTCAATCCCAATCATGTCGCGAGTGCTTGCGCCACAAAACGCCGACCATGACAGGATCGACAGCATAATCGTAAATCAAACCGACAGGCAGGTCAAGAAGAGACAATGAACAATTAATAATGAACAATGAACAATGCTGGAAGAATTACATTCATCATTCACTCGCTACCGCTCGTTCTCGCCACTCCCTGAAAAGCGAGCGGTAGCGAGCGAATCATGAATGCAAAACTTTGAGCGAAGCGAAGAATCTTCCAGCATTGTTCATTGTTCATTATTAATTGTTCATTGTCCCTTCAGTATTCCCGCTTCATATTCTTCATCACGAACGACAGCGCCCGACTCGTCCCATTCGCGCCAACGGCCATTGGCCTCGCCCATGGAAAGCGTCAGTTCCTTCATCTTTTCGCCGTCGGGATAATACCATGTCTGCAACCCGTCCAGCGTGTCGTTCCTGAACGTCAGGCGCATATCGACGCTGCCGTCGGGACGATAATACGTGGAAACGCCATTCTTCCGATTGTCCTGGAACGTCTCTTCCGACTCCAGCGTCCCGTCGGAACGCCAAACCTTCTGAACGCCCTGGACCTGGCCATGATAATGGGGAAGGCTCGATTGAATCATCCCGTTCTCATGATAAAAAGTCACCGCCCCCTCCTGCAACCCGTCCACAAACGGAGCCTCGACCGCCAGCTGGCCGGACGCATACCACGTCCGCTCCAGGCCGTCGCGCTTGCCGTTCTTGAATATGACCTCGGTGCGGGCGCCGTCCGGCTGGTTGATATGCTGAACGCCGTCCAACTCGCCCTCCACATATTGCCCGCGGGAAAGGACCGAACCGTCATTCGCATACGTCGTGTATGGACCGCTCCTCTTGCCGTTCTTGTATTCGTACGTGGACAAAACCGCGCCGTTCGAATCCCAATTGGTCCATGCGCCGGAATACGAAACGCCCGGCGTCAATAGCCCGTTCTCCGCATTTCGCGCCTGGTACGCATACAACCGGCTGCTCCACTGGGGATTGGCGTACGTAAGGAAAAGGTAGCCGGCAATCGCCAGAACAATCAGAAAAACGGCCGCGATCTGCAATGGTCTGCGTTTCATCGTTTCTTTTCTCCGTCAAGAACATGTCACCCGGAAGGATATTCTAGCGACACGCGCCGCCTGTTGCAACTCCCCGGCCTTTTTGCTACAAATGGCCGAACAGGAAAGGATGTTTTTATCATGACTACGCACAACCGGCTCGAAACGACCATTGGCTCAATCCGCCTCGCCAACCCGATCATGCCCGCGTCCGGCACATTCG
Organism: Planctomycetota bacterium; assembly: GCA_036770065.1. Taxonomy (GTDB): domain Bacteria; phylum Planctomycetota; class SZUA-567; order SZUA-567; family SZUA-567; genus JAJBSZ01. Next base: position 1,004 of record DAIPJX010000170.1, on the reverse strand, counting down.
GAAGCGGAAAGGAATACGCGGACTTTTACGACATCGGCGCGCTGGGAGCCGTCGTGACGAAATCCGTCACCTATGGCCCGACCAAAGGAAATCCCCCGCCCAGAGTGGCGGAAACGCCCTCGGGCATGCTCAACGCCATCGGACTGCAAAACGAGGGCGTCGACGTCTTTCTTGCCGATCTCCTGCCGCCGCTCCGGGAACTCGCGGCCAAAATCGTCGTCAATGTCGCCGGAAAATCCGAGGACGACTACTATCGCCTGGTCGAGCGCCTGGCCGACGCTCCAATCGACGCGATGGAAATAAACATCTCCTGCCCCAACGTCAAGGAAGGCGGCATCGCCTTCGGCGTCAGCCCCGAACGTTCCGCCGCGCTTGTCGGGAACATCAAAACCCGCGCGAACGGAAAACCGCTCTGGGTAAAACTCACCCCCAACGTCACCGATATCTCCGAAATCGCCCGCGCGGTCGAATCCGCCGGCGCCGACGCTCTCGTCGTCGCGAACACCTTCCTCGGCATGGCCGTGGACATCGAATCCCGCCGCCCCATTCTGGCGAACATCACCGGCGGCCTGTCGGGTCCGGCCGTCCATCCGCTGGCGCTTCGCCTTGTCTGGCAGGTGCGGAAGGCCGTCTCCTGTCCCATCATCGCCGCGGGCGGCGTCAAGGGCGCGAAGGAAGCGCTGGCCTTTCTCATGACCGGCGCAAGCGCCGTGCAGGTGGGCGCAATGAATTTTGTCGAACCGGGCATTCTCCCCCGGCTGATCGCTGAACTGGATGCGTGGCTTGCCGACCACAAGACGACCGTGGACGACGTCATCGGAACGCTGAAAACATGACGCGTTTTTCCCGGCAATTCTCCGCTTGTCACCGGTTACGGAATCCGGTATACTGATTCCAGTCTGAAGCGCCCCGTGTTTGTTTCGTCGTCATGAGCGCGATGTCTTGGGGAAGAAAACCTTTCTGAAGAAAGGTTCTTCTCCCCCAAACCCCCTCTTTCCAAAGAC